>JADKCL010000068.1 GCA_016718825.1 Bacteroidota bacterium
AGTTGGCAGAATTGATTCAGGAAGCGGATTTGCCTCCCGGAGTCGTGAACATCATCACAGGTTTGGCGCGACGGGTGCCGAACTTAGTGGTCCATCCCCTGACGTGGATAAAATCGCGTTTACAGGTTCGACCGACGTCGGCAAGATCATCCAAAGGGCGACCGCCGGACCAACAAAAGGTGACCTCGGAGTTGCTGCAGGCTGAGAATATCATTTTCGAAGACGCACCGCTGGATCAAGCTGTCGAAGGCATCATCAATGGCATCTATTTCCACCAAGTCGTCTGCTGCGCGGGTTCGCGTCTGTTTGTGCAGGAGGGGTAGCGACACGGGTCATCCGAAAGCTCAAAGACAGAATGAAAACCCTGATCGTGGGCGATCCGCTGGATGAAAACACGGGACGTCGGCGCGATTAATTCTGGAAGTCAGCTCAAACGATCCAGGATTACATCAAATCGGGCAAGGAAGGCGCAGAAATGTTCCAGAATGCCTGTTCGTTGCCGGAAAGCTTTTGGTGCCGTCCGACGTTGTTTTGAATGCGTCGCAGAGCCACCGCATCGTGCAAGAGGAGATTGGTCCCGTCTTGGGCAGTCCGATTCCGTACCGTCGAAGAGGTGATCGAAAAGGCCAACAATACGAGCTACGGCCTTAGCGCCGGTTTGGACCGGACAAGGGCTCCAAGATTTCCCAAGTCAGCAGCAAGCTGCGGGCCGGGTGATCTGGGCGAATACGTACAACAAATTCGATCCGCATCACCCTTTGGCGCTAAGGGAAAGCGGCTTCGGCAGGAAGGCGGACTGCACGGGCTGGGGGCCTATGTGCGGTTTTGATCTAATTCAATGATTCAGAAGTGAGTATTGCGAAAGCATCGTATTGATACAGAATACAATGGCAAAGACAAAAACACCAGCGGAAGGCAGCAAAAACAACGGCAAGAAGCCCGTTGCACCACCTGTTGCAAAGACATCGGCCAAGGCCGAAACGGTCGCCAAGGCTACGCCCAAGGCCCCGCCGATCGCCAAGGCGACGACACAACCCGTTGCGGCAGCCAAGCCCTTGACCCCGCCCGCTCCAAGCAACGGCAAGGAAGCCAAAGCCGCTACCGCCCCGCCGAAGATACGTGCGCTTGAACGTCCAAAAGACCTACAAGCTTCTACATCGGCGGAGGCTTTCCCGCACCGAATCCGGACGCTACATCGGCTTTCCAAGAATGCCGCCGGCGAACTCATTGCCAACTATTGCCGTGGCTCACGCAAGGATTTCCGCAATGCCGTCGTCGTTGCCCGCAATGCCTTCAATGGTTGGGCCAACCGCGCCCATTTCAACCGCGGGCAGATCCTCTACCGCATCGCCGAGATGATGGAAGGCCGCAGGGCGCAGTTCACCGCCGAACTCGTGGACCAAGGCTTGACCTTCGCTGCGGCAGAAAACGAAGTTTCCGCAGCCATCGACCGCATGGTCTACTACGCCGGATGGTGCGACAAGTACCAGCAGATTTTCAGTTCGGTGAATGCCGTCTCGTCGAGCCATTTTGACTTCTCGATGCAGGAGGCGATGGGCGTGATTTCGGTGTTTGCGCCGAAGGAACATGGTTTGCTCGGACTCGTTTCCGTGGTAGCGCCGCTGATTGCGGGTGGCAACACGGTCATTGTCTTGGCTTCCGAGCAATTCCCGCTCACCGCGATCACATTCGCGGAGGTCATCAACAGCAGCGACGTGCCCGGCGGGGTCGTCAACATCCTAACGGGCCTCCAATCCGAACTGAAAGACCATTTCTCGACCCACATGGATGTCAATGGAATGGTCTATGCCGGCAAAGACACCGCGATGATCGCCACCCTTCAGAAAAATGCAACCAACAACGTCAAGCGCATCCTCGTGAACAAAACCGAGGATTGGTTTGCCGATGCCGCACAAAGCCCTTACCTCATCGCCGAGGCACAGGAAGTCAAGACAACTTGGCACCCCGTGGGAGTTTGAGTTCGAGGAAACAGTTCGAGGGAGGGTTTGCGTCTTCGGCGCTACCCGCAATGCGTTGTGAGCGCCGATGACGCTACGGGGGCTATTGGAAGGCTTTGCCAGATAGCGGGATAAACTTGCTGTTTCAACAACTCAATTGTCCAGAATGTTAGTGGAGATGGAGAAATTTGATGCCCCAATGAGAAAATATGATCGTGGTTGCACCAATGGGTCTTCGGTCACTTGGATCACCCCCTTGAGAGAGATGTATTTTGCCGGATCGACCCTGATTTTGATTTTCGGAGTCGATAATAACCGGGTTCGCCAATCTTTTGCCGTGCGATACGAGTTGGATGGAACCATCTGCTTGCATATCCAGGCGCAAGATGACGGTGACATTGCCTTTGGGGAGTGGAAAAACAACCCTTACAAAATGGCGGTTCAATTCTGGGATAAAGCAGGCGGATAGAATCCCGCATAAACTACGCGGTTCGTTTTGAGCGTTTTGCGAAGCCAGCAAGTCAACTGGTTGGCCTCGTTTTGGTCTCTGAGCCGGATGATTTCGCTTCCCATGCCGCGACTTGTTTCCAGTGGTTCCAATGGAATGTTGAGTTGATTCATCCGTGTGCTGACAAGTTGGATGAGCAAACGTGCAAAGGGTCGTATGAAGCTGTACCATTGCGACCAAACCTCCAATTTGTATTGGCCGGTATGCTCATAAAACTCCGCTATTTTGGGATTCAGCAGTTGTGACTTTGGATCAGCAGGGTCCAGAAGGATGCGAAAGTCCTGCAAAAGGCCAATCGAAGGATCATTTTCTGTGACTTGTAAGCCCTCCTTTGCGGCATAGTCCTTGTAGAAATTCTCGCCCACCAAATGATTGTCTGCGGTCGGACCATCGAGCCAGCCCATCTTCGACAGGTCAATCCGCCTTCCCGTTGTGGCAATCCAGAGGTTGATGATCGCTTGAAGGAGTTTTCCAATCATGGCTGCAATTGTAGTTGAATAGGCAATTTGCAAAGAAAATCTCCTTCGTCCACCAACAGGCGCCAAGACTTGGGAGAAACGATAGGATACTTACCACGGAATGCCTTGGGCCAAATGCCATCCGCAATCACATGATTTCAAATTAAATTGGAACTCGAGAATTTTGCGAATTTTGCCGCGTCGAGAGACAATCTAGTTGCAGGAAGGAGTCAAAATGAAAATCAAAATTATCGGTTTCCAGTGGGTTTGGTTGGTCATTCTGATGACACTGTCAGGACATTTATTCGCCCAGCGCCCAATCTCCGGCACCGTCAAGGACGAAAAGGGCAAAGGCATCGCCTACGCCCGCGTGATGATCAAAAGTACCACGGTGGGTACAGTCACCGATACGCTGGGAAAATTTAACCTCAAGTCCAAGGGCAACGGTCCCGACACCCTCGTCGTTTCTTACCTGGGCTACACGACCCTCAATTTTCCGGTCGCTGCGGGGGCGGATGCCAGCAACCTGAACCTCAAAATGAAGGAGGTCGAGAGCACCATCAACGATGTGGTCATCACAGCCGGCATGATTGAGGCGAGCAACGAAAGCAATGTGGCCGTCCTCAAGCCGCTTGACATTGTGACGACTGCAGGTAGCCAAGGCGATATCGCCGGCGCGATCCAAACCCTTCCCGGCGTGCAGCGCAACGGTGGCGACCAAACCGGACTCATGGTGCGTGGCGGTGATGTGAGCGAAACAGCCGTGATCGTGGATGGGACAATTGCCCAAAATGCATTCGGCCCCGCAGTGCCTGGCGTGGGTGCAAGAAGCCGATTCAGCCCATTTCAGTTTAAGGGAACGGCCTTCAGCTCAGGTGGATACAGTGTGCGCTACGGCCAAGCAATGTCTTCGGTGTTGGATTTGCAAACCAATGACATGCCCGACGAAAGCACCATCAATTTCGGCTTGAACATGGCGGGCGTTTATTTCTCCGGTGCCAAAAAGTTTGAAAACAGCGCGGTTGAATTTGCTGCGAATTACACCAACGTGGCACCGTTTTTCCTGCTTGCCGCTGCGAATGTCGATTTTTATGCGCCACCAACAGGCGCTGGATTTTCCGGTCGATGGGTGAGCAAGGTCGGCGGAGACAAGGGCATTTTCAAGATGAATTTCAATCAGACCTTCAGCAAAGTCGGCATTGAAATTCCCGATCCGGCATCGCCCGGCGAAAAGATCAATTTCTTGATCAAAAACGAATACACCTTTTTCAATGCCAGCTTCTCCTATTGGCTCCGTCCGACGTGGAAAGTCTTCACCGCAGTGGCTTACAGCGACAATACCGACGACATCGAATGGGGCACTTTCCCCTCGCAGCGCGCAGACAACCGCACGCAAGCGCGTGGCGAACTGCTTTGGCTCCCCAAAGCCCGCCTCAGTTTCTTGCTCGGGACCGATTTGCAGCGGTATCGGTACACCCAACGCTTTGATACGCTCTTGGGTGGATTCGACGAATTTATCCCGGCCGGTTATTTCGAAGCACAATGGAAACCCAAAAGTTGGCTTGGATTCAAAGCAGGTGTCCGCGCGGAATACAGCCAATTGCTTGCCAAAGGCAATGTCGCGCCAAGAGCTTCGTTGGCTGTGAAAACGGGCGCGAACAGCCAGATTTCGATGGCAGGAGGCTATTTTTACCAAGCTCCGCAACCCAATTACCTGCTTTTCGGCTATCGCCCGGACTTTCAACACAGCATTCACAGCCTGCTCAACTACCAATGGATGCGCGATGACCGCACGATTCGCGTCGAAGCCTATTGGAAGCTCTACAACAACCTGATTTTGGAGAATGGAATTCCCTATTCGCCCAATCAATTCCGCTTTTACTACGGCCAAGTGGACAATGGCGGCAGCGGCTACGCACGCGGCATCGACGTATTCTGGCGCGACCGGAAGTCCATCAAAAACTTTGATTATTGGATTTCTTACAGCTTCATTGACACCGAGCGTCAATACCAAAATTATCCCGAGCAGGCCACCCCGGATTTCGTCTCGACCCACAACCTCAATGTGATCACGAAATATTGGTGGAACAAGCCGCAGATCAGCATCAACGTCAGCTACAATTACGCAAGCGGCAGACCTTATTACGATCCGCTGGCAACTTCATTCTTGTCTGACAATGCGCCCGATTTCCACAACGTGTCTTTGAGCGTGGCACATTTGCGCTCGCTCAAGAAGATTTTTGCTGTGTTTTATGGAGGTCTGGACAACGTATTGAACCAAAAGAACGTATTGGGCTATCGTTACTCGTCAACTGGATTGGAACGTTATCCGATTTTGCCACCCTTGTACCGCTCTGTATTCGTAGGAGCCAATTTCTCCTTGTCCAAATTCAATAAAGATGAATTGTAATTACATGAAGAAGATCAACTTGAAATTCACCCTTTTGATTGCCCTGATGGCCTTTGGTTTTTTTGCTGCCAAGGCTCAAACGCTGGAAGAGACCATTGCAAAAAATCTCCCCAACCTCGGGATGGAAAAGCCCCTGAACGAACTCATGGGTACCATGGCGCAGTTCGACTTGGCAGTGGGGCAATATCCGGAGGAATGGGCGGCCAACTATTACGCAGCATTTGCAAAGGCAACCGTTTCCTACGTCGTCAAGGAAGCCGCACAACGTGACATGCTGCTCGATGAGGCGGATGTATACGTTGCCAAAGCGATCGAATTGGGTGCCAATAACTCGGAGACCTTTGTGGTAGCCGCCATGGTCGCCAATGCGCGTTTGGCGGTCGATGGGCAAAACCGTTGGCAGAAGTATGGCGCACTATTTTCCGAAAATTTGGAGAAGGCCAAAGCACTCAATGCTGACAACCCACGGATTTATTATCTCAAAGGCACGTCCTTGTTTTATACACCGGAGATGTTTGGCGGCGGGAAGAAGGTTGCTTTGCCATTCTTCGAGCAAGCCAAACCTTTGTTTGCCAAGGAAAATAAGGGCTCCGTTTTGATCCCGCATTGGGGATCCGAACCCAACGATTATTTCATCTCCGAATGCAATAAGACGGATGAGGAGCCGATTCAGGAGGAGCCAAAAGGCAAAAAAGAGAAGAAAAAGAAGAATGAATGATCCGTTTGGGGTTTCCCAACTGAATGTCATTGCAAAAATGGGGGTCCTTGGGCTCCCATTTTTGTTTCTCGTTTTCCTTGAGCAAATTGAGGAATGGAAATCATCCTTCGGCCGATAGAAATGCAAGACGCCGCGGAAGTCGCAAGGCTTTCGGGGCAGTTTGGTTATCCTGTGACGAAGGAGGAGATGCAAATGCGACTCTCCGAAATGCTGACTTCGAGTACGGATTGGCTGTGGGTGGCCGAATCGAATGGGCAAGTGGTCGCGTGGATGCAGGCGACCGCGATGGCCCGCTTGGAGAGCGGGCGATTTCTGGAGATCACGGGTTTTGTCGTCGATGAAACGCAGCGCAGCCGCGGCGTCGGAGGCAAAATGCTGGCATTGGTGACGGATTTTGGAAAGGAGAACGGATTTGAGCGATTGGTCGTCCGGTCGAATGTCATGCGCAACCGTGCCCATGGGTTTTATTTGAAAAATGGATTCGAAGAAAAGAAACAGCAGAAAGTCTTCGAAAAACGCATTTTCCACGCTGGAGGCTGAATATACACTTTTCAAAAGAGATGAAAAAGATCACCATTTTGATTTTGGGAATCGTTGCCACAGCCTGTTCGGTGTTGGCACAGGGGAATCCGCCATGGGAAAATCCGCTGTTGATCGCGACGTCGAGCGACGGGCTTGTCTTTTCACCGCCTACCATGTTTCAGGATTCCTCCGGCGTACCCTCGGTGATAAGATGGAAAGGCGATACCCTGATATGTGCCTTTCAATGGTTCCGCCAACCCATGGGTTCTCCGTCGTGGGACCGTGTTGCTGTGAAATATTCCTACGATGCAGGTTTGTCATGGACGGCACCCACGCCCATAGTGGTCAACGGCTTGCCCGGCAACTACCAGCGGCCGTTTGATCCCACTTTGGTCGCCATTCCCGGCACGGACAGTATCCGTATCTTCTTTTCCAGCAGCGAAGGGATTCCTCAAATGGGACTTGACAGCACGATCAACTGTTATTCTGCAGTGAGTACCGATGGTTTGAATTACGCCTTCGAACCGGGGCCGAGATATGATCGGCTGCACGAAAAATTGATTGATCCTGCTGTCGCAATTTTTAATGGTATTTGGCATTACACCGCCCCCGCAGGGGCTCCACAAGACGGTGCATACCATTGCACAGCGTCCAATGGCCTGAATTTCAGTAATGTCGGCCACATTTCCAGCGATGCAACCCACAATTGGACCGGAAACCTGATGCTGGAAAATGCGACACAAATGCGCTTCTACGGCAGCGGACCCAATATTTGGTACCGTTCGACCCTGGACGGCACGGGTTGGGCACCCTATCAAACCACCAATTTGGTGGGAGGGGACCCGAGCGCATTGAAAGTTGCGAATGGAAATTACCTGATCGTCTATGTCGGCCCTCCCGGATTTGTTGCGGTAGCGGAAGCCCAAAGTTTCCAGGTCACGGTTTTCCCAAATCCAGGCCGGGATCGCCTGCGTGTACGGGGTGCGCAAGGAGAAAACTTGCATTGTGAACTCTCCAATCTCGCTGGGCAGTTGCTCGGCAATTGGGAGTTTGAAACGGAAGCCGACATCAACGTTGCGGAATTTGCCAAAGGCTGCTACATTCTTCGTATTCGCTCTGTTACCGAATCAAAAGCAGTCTTGTGGATCAAAGAATAAGATACTTCTGGCCGTTTTTGCATTCCTCCAGATTGATTGCGATATTCCGTTTATGAAGAAAACAATTGCATCTTACTTCTTGGCAATCATTGCTTTGTCAATCCTTTGGACAGGATGCGACGACTGCGGTCCCGAGGCAGACAAGAACTATGTCTACGAACTGTCAAGCAGGGCCCAAGGATACGTGCCGTATGCCATTGGTGATAGCTTTGTGATGCTGGACTCCGTTGGTAATCAGCTTACTTATGCGGTGATGACCCGCGGCATCGCGCCCGTCGAGGAACGAGAAAACGAGTGCAGCGCCTTGGAAACCATGGACAAACTGCAAGTGGGTATGAACCAAAATCTTACCGCAAATGCATTAACGGTCTCCTTGCAGCAGATGGGGAAGGAAAGCGAAGGTGCTGGATCGCGCTTGACGGTTTGTATTGAATCGGCTTGTTTTTCGGCTGACCTTGATTCTTTGGGCGCACTCAAAACGGGGACATCCTCCGGCGCCATTTCGCACAATTCTTTGGTTGTCGGCAATCAAAACTATTTGAATGTCATTGAATTGCATCGGTCAAATGCCGATTCATCCCAAGCCCACATTGTTTGGTACAGCACACAACAAGGTGTGTTGCGTTACCAAAAACTCAACGGGGAAATTTGGTCACTTCCTTGAGATTGTTGGTTTCATGTAGACCAGCGAATCAAGACCGCGTCCCTTGCGGAAGTCTTGACACCATTGGCTTGCCTGTTCGGGATTGAAGCTGATAATACCTTCATCCCAGAGGTATTGCAACGCTTTTTTCTCCCGTCGGGAAATGCCTCCGTCGATGATCATCCCCATGACGATCAACTTGGAATACGCGGATTTGATCTCAGGCTCGCTGTCCTTGATTTTTTTCAAGAAGGCCATCCGATCTGATTCCATATCCTTAAAGTGCTTGAGGTCAAATACTTCTACCAACCGCTTGACCAAAAGATAATGGTTGTGATGAAAGCTGCGTTTCACCGTCACCACGTACTGCATGGCATCAAAAATGTTCTGCCGGAAGTTGCGGTCCTCATAAAGGGAATCCACCTCCTTGCAGAGTTGTTGGATTAAGCCCGGCGCCATGATATAGACCTCCGCAGCGCGGATCACCTTCCATGAAGCCCAGGCATTCCAGACAAAAAACAGCGGAATTCCCGCCGAATCGCCCACCACGCTGGCATATTGACGCGCTTCATTGCGAACAAAGGCCTTCACGACCACAAACCGAAGGAGAAAACTCGCCAACGTCGCCCGAAACAAGTTCCACAAAGTGAAAATTAACAGATAAAACCGCGGAGTGTCTTCGTAGGGGTCAATCCCAAACTGCAGCGTCTCTTTGTTTTTGCTTTCCAGCCCCACGGTAAACAGCTGCTCTACATGCAAGTCGTAGTTGGGATCGCGGCGATCGGGAAATCCGCACGCATTGGCGGTGTCGGCCACAGCCCAGATGTTGAGTCGGGTCAGGAAAAACAATTCCATGAGCACCAAAATGATACTCCAAAGCTGCTTCCCCCAATTGAATTTGCCGAGCAAGGGCAGTTCCCAAGGTAGCACCAATGTTTTCCACCATTCCGGCCAGATATAGATGGGGACGTAGTAGATCAGGACAAAAAAGGCGCCGTAGGCACCTGCGGTCAGCAAGGTTGTGCGGCGTACCCGTGCCATCCATGCAAGCTCCTTTTCGTTGAGGATATGGTGGGCATCCTCGGGAAATGGTTTGTCGGCCTGCAACTTTAAAAAGTAGTTGTAGGCAAGCCGATGATGCAGGGGCCGTTTCTTTTTCTTTTCTGACATGGGGATGAAAAACACTGCAAAATACAAAAAACAGCATCCATTTTCCTGAGCAGCCAAAAAACAAAGAAGCTGTTGACAACCAAGTTTGTTTGCTTTCAGAAAGGGGATTACATTCGTAGTGTCAAAATCTCTAACAAAGTCAAAAACATGAAAAAAGTAGTCTTGTCAGTCGCGTTGATGCTTGCAGCATTTGTCGGATTTGCTCAGTGTAAAATGGACAGCGATGGCCGTACGCTTCGCAATTCCAGCAATTCGTCCATCGGGCGAATCGACAGCGATGGGGTAACCATCCGCAACAGCAGCAACAGCTCCGTCGGCCGCGTCGACAGCGATGGTGTGACCATTCGCAACAGCAGCAATTCAACCGTGTTGAAAGTTGATGGAAATACCATTCGCAACAGCAGCAACAGCTCCATCGCAACCTTGAGCGATGTTTCGCGTGCATTGGGTGTTTCCAATCCGAAGCCCGTGCATGTGGCTTTGTGGTGGTTCCTCTGCAAAAACTAATCCTGCGGGATCGGAAAAGAAAAAGGCTGCCCTGAATGGGGCGGCCTTTTTTCATGTCGTTCCGTTAGAATTTGCCAAATTGGTTCCGAATGAGATCTGAAGTAATGCAAGATATTTATGACCCCAAATTTGTCGAGGAGCTTTTTGACGAAATGAGCGGCTCCTACGAAAGGATGAACTATATCACATCCTTCGGATTCAGTGCGCGCTGGCGAAGGCAATTGGTCGAGCAGGCGAAACTGCAGGAAGGACAGGTTGTCGCCGATTTGCTCACCGGCATGGGCGAATGTTGGAAGCCGATTCTGAAACAAGTCGGTCCTCAGGGGAAGCTCATTGCACTCGATTTTTCTGAAGGGATGCTGCGCTTTGCACGCGCCTACCAACAGAAATTTCCCGGAGCGGATATTCAGATACTTCAAGAAGACCTTTTTGAAAACAGCATCCCCAATCAATCCGTGGACCGCGTGATTTCGGGGTTTGGCATGAAGACATTTTCCGAAGCCCAAATTCATTCCTTCGCCAAAGAAGTCTATCGCATGTTGAAACCGGGCGGGAAATTGAGCTTCATGGATGTCTCAGTGCCGAATAACAAGCTGCTGCGATGGCCGTATTTCTTCTATCTGAAGCGGGTCATTCCGGTCTTGGGATGGTTGTTCATTGGCAATCCGGAAAATTACCGCATGTTGGGCATTTACAGCGAACGGTTTGGCAATGCCGAGAAATTTGCCAGAATTTTCCGGGAACATGGTTTGCAAGTAGAACATCAAGCGTATTTTTATGGCTGTGCCTCGGGATTGGTTGGGAGCAAGCCAAACTGATCCCTTTACCCAGAAAAAAGAATGGAACCCACGTATTTCGCAACCCCGGAGGACTTTCGCAATTGGTTTTTGGCCAATCATTTGCATGCAAAGGAACTTGTGGTCGGCTACTACAAAAAAGGCAGCAAGATTCAGAGTATCGATTGGCCACAGTCGGTCGATCAGGCGCTTTGCTTCGGGTGGATCGATGGTGTACGCAGGTCCGTCGACGCCAACCGCTACAGCATTCGCTTCACCCCCAGAAGAAAAAACAGCATCTGGAGTTCGGTAAATCTCAAACGCATCGTCGAATTGGACGAGATGGGATTGTTGACGGACGCCGGGAGGAAGGTTTGGGAGGAACGAAATCCGGAGAAGTGCGAAGTCTATTCATTTGAGCAGCAGAGTCATGGACTGAGTCCGCAGTACGAGGCTCAATTTCAGGCGAATGCAGATGCTTGGGCGAATTTTAACCGGATGATTCCCAGCTACAAAAAGCCTGCGATGTGGTGGGTGATGAGCGCTAAACAAGTGGCGACACAGGAAAAGCGATTGGCCATTTTGATCGAATGTTCAGAAGCCAATCGCAAGATTCCTTCCCTGCGAAGGAAACCGGAAGAGTAGCCGAACTGCGACAACCCGGCTATTCTGCAGTCTCCAAATGGAATTTCGCCGTGAACCGCCATCCCTGAACGGTGTTGACGCAGTCGTCGATGTCCAGGACAAATTCCTTGCGTTTGATTTTGAAACGAACCAAGAGGTCAGATTTTTCGACCAACTGCGTTTCGGATTCATCCTGTTTTTTGATGCTCACAAATTTGATTTTCGACAAATCTTCCTTTTGCAAGCCTTCCATCAACGCTGCATACGCCCGGTCAAAATTGGCTTTCATTTTGGGCATTGCCGCATTGAACCTTTCGATTTCCAGTCGTTGTTCCGCGGTGTCGAGTCCGGTTGCCGCCATCGTCGCCCGCGCTGCTTCCTCGCTGATCATCAAGGGTTCAAGTGCAGTTTGACTTTTCTCTGCAATTGCCTGCACGAAATTCTTTCCAAAATCGTCAAGACCGGCATTGCCTTGTGCAACCAGAAAGTTGGCTATCAAACCGAAAGCAAATGCAAGTATCCAGGGTGACTTTTTCATCAATGTCGATTTTTCAATCATGTAGGGAGAGCCATTGTCCTGTTGACCTTGGCGGTATTCAAAGATAATACGATTCAAAAATAAATGGCATCAATCCAGTCCCAAATCCGAGCGAATGCGCATTTCCTTGGGAAAGTGGTTGTTGATGCGCCCTTGTAAGGCCTTGATCCATCCCAAGTTGCGACCTTTGTAGCGCACAATTCCCCAGCCGATCCAGCCGGGATGGTCTTGGTGCAATTCCGTACGTTTCAGGAAGCGAAGGGCTTGCTCAAGGTCCAAATCCGATGTCGGAATGTCCTTGCTTTGGCATTCACTCATGGCGAGGTCGTGGTCGGGCACGAGGTTGTCGCGCTTGAATTCGCCGAGTTTGATACCGATTTTGATGGTATTCAGTTGGCCTGCGGCGCTCGTGAGTACGTCTTCGTGCTCAATTGGAATCGCAAAAGCGGTTTCTCCAAGGAGGTAAAACGCGTAGTTTTCGGGCTGATCGAGCCATGATCCAAGGTACTCTTTTTGTTTGCGGGTGGCCGCCACCAATCCTTCGCGCTCGCGTGCGGCGGCATGCTGCTTTTTCGCTTTTTTACTGTTGGCCGGTGGAGCAACTTGTTGTTTGCCGGGGGCCATTTTCTCCAGACAGGCCAAGAAAAACCCTTCGCCTTTGACCTTGTGCGGATAACAATGGTAGGTATGACGCATTTCGGGGGAATAACCTTCCGTGGTACCCGGCGTGAGACCCCATTCGGCAGGAAGCCCCAAAGGCACGATCCGGAACATCCCTGGGACTTCATTGAGCAGCCACTGAATCACCGCTTCATTTTCCGTCGGATTGTATGTGCAGGTGCTGTAAATCAGCCGTCCGCCGGGCGCGAGGGCATCCATGACGTATTCAAGAATCTCGCGTTGCCGGTTGGCGCATTCCTGCACCATTTTGGGCGACCAATGGCCGATGACCTTGGGGTCCTTGCGAAACATGCCTTCGCCCGAACATGGCGCGTCGATCACGATCAGGTCAAAGGCATTGTGAATGCCCGCAAAATCCCGCGGATGATTGCAGGTGACCAAAACATTCGGATTGCCCCAACGGCTGAGATTTTCCTCGAGAATCTGTGCCCGGTTGCGCACGATCTCGTTGGAAACCAGCGTGCTAGCGGCTGACATATTCGCAGCGAGCAAAGTACTTTTCCCGCCGGGCGCGGCACAGAGGTCGAGAATCCGCAGGTCCTTGGAAAAATCCGCTGCCGCACCGATCAGCATCGAACTCGCCTCCTGCACATAAAATGCCCCGGCATAGATCAGCGGGTCCTTGAAAAAAGACGGCCTTTCGTCGAGATAAAGACCATCCTTGGCCCAAGGAATCGGACTTGTTCCCTCAAACGAAGCCCCCGCCTTGGCGGGATTCAGACGCAACGAAGTGGGGGGCGTACCATTCAAAGCCTCGATAAAGGCCTCAAATTCAGCACCCAGCTGTTGCTTCATGCGTTCGACAAAATAGGAGGGAAGGGGTAGGGGCATGGGAAAACCGGGGTCAATTGATCAGTTTGTAAATTTGAGCGAGTGCAAGAGTCAGTCCATTTTCAAGATGGGCTTCAATATTCTTCGCTTTGGCATCAATGTTTTCGTCTTGGATTGAAACTAAATGCGGCGGTAATGAATGGAACGGTTGCGTTGCAATAATAAATGCGTGATTGCTTGAAGGTTCATAATGATACATTGCGATCGCCAGGACCACCATTTCTGGATCGTATTCATGAAGAACAACTCTAATGTTGTAGCGTAAATTCAATTCCATTGCGAAAATGGAAACGTCTAAGTACCCTGTTCTACTATTCTTGAGCAACGAATACTGATAACGTTCTGCATACTTTCCCAGACCCCAAACGCTGTTTGGTAGATATCCTGGATCCATCCCGTTGCCTTGAAAAGTAACTTCTGCATTTTGACCGAATAACTCCTGTAATGAGGCCTTCCGTTCAAGCAGATATTTCTCGCATATTTTGACAATTTGGCTTCTTCGAACCTTTAAAATGTTTTCGTACTCATCTCGCTGCCGTATATCCTCCAAAACGATGTTTCGCTTCTCGAATAGCTTCTTCGCCAGCAGATTCTGAACTACTTCCAACGACTCCGATCCCACCTCGGCCACATTCAACGCCCGCTCAATCTGCCGTTTCTGGATAACCGCAAAGTAGCTCACCAAATCCGACGGTTGGCCAGCATCTGCCTTTTCCAAGGCCAGAATGTACTTTACCTTGGCTTCCTCCCGCAAAACCGTGATCGGAAACAGTTCGTGTTTGATCAAAATCAAGGAAGCCAAAAGCCTGACGACGCGTCCGTTCCCATCTTGAAAGGGATGAATCGTGGTGAATGCATGGTGAACCCACCCTGCAATGATCAGCGGATGAATTTTGTCCTCCTCCAAGGCATGATAAATATTCACCAACTGCTCCATCTCGGCAGAGACATGGATCGGAGGACAATACATAATGATCGTACCATCGGAGCGGGTTGGATTGTTTTCCCATTCCTTGTACTTGCCTTTGACGAGCTTGATTTTGGTTTTGTTTCCCTGCGAATCACGTCCCTCGGCGGATTCTTGGCTGCGTGTGACCAATTGATGGAGGTCGCGAATAAAGCCAACTGTCAAAGGGCGGTCTTCCTTGATCAGGTCAAAAACAAAATCCATCGCCTCCAAATGATCGTTCAAGTGCCGCATCAGTTGATCCGATGGGATATTTGAATCGCCATGACTGAGCAGACCGTCAATGAAGCCTTTTTCGATCAACGTCTCGGTGACACCCCGTTCGATGTCATACAAACGCTCCACGACACCCGTTTCAATGGCATGTTCACGTTTTAGTTTCCCCAAAAAGCCCTGAAATTCAGCGGAATCCAATCTGAGCCTTGCCCGCCTTGCAAACCAGGCACTCGACAGGTCGTCCAAGATGGACGTATCTGCGATCCGCCATTCATCCCCGAATGTGATGGGTTTCCAAAGTCGATGGATTTTCTGTTCCGCCATGCCCCGAAGTTAACGAAATCCCCAACCCCATGAAAACGCACATGTAAGGAAACGCTCGCCAAGTGACGCAGTTGGGAAGGGCAATGCGGGATTTTTTCATTCGTACAGTGATTCGTCGAGAATTCTATCACACACTTGTGGTAGAATCTGCATGTTATCAAAACTGTCAATGAAGTCATTAATTTTCTAAACAAATTACAATTCGGGGCGTAGAAAGATAACAATTCGGATGCTAAGCCGGATTTTTTCTGCTCGTTTGATCAATTCCAACTACGTTATGAAAAACTACACCGTCGTGTTGCTGATGCTGCTTTTGTGCAGCGCTTTGTCACTCTCGGCCGAACCCACGCGTTACAGCAGGGGCGGCGGAGACCATACCTCCGTTGGTTTGCGCCTCGGATGGGTCGGCGCTCCCAATGGTCTCACGGTGCGACGGGTAGTTACAAATGGCGTTGCCTTCGAATTTGTTGCAGGTTACAACCAGAAGTACGGACGTCACGCCGATCTTCCAATGCTTAAAAAGGGCAACTCCTTTGTCGGAGCAAGTTTTGCGCCGTTCTTTTTGATGAGTGAAGGCAATTTGGGCGTGGCTTTGACCGCTGATATCGGTGCCAGGCTCAATTATCACCACTATCGCTTGATCAGCTCACGGGAGTTTGGGCCCAAAATCACGCCGGAGGTCCTGGGCGGAATCGGTATCCAAATCGAATTTTCTGAATCCGTGGAGCTGTTTGCAGACTTGCACGTGAAATATTTCAACGAACCGCACAACAACTACGTCCCAGGCATCGAAAGTGGCCTCGGATTCAGGATTGTGCTCTGAAAATGTTTTCCACCACCCAGCTTGAAGACCAGGCCGCTGTCAAACGACAGTGGCTTTGGTCGATTTTAAGGGGTGCATTTCGCTTGACATCAATCATCAAGGCCAAAAATGCTGCTCCCTGTGCTTGTACTGTCACTGTTTACCAGCTGATCCTTGGAAGGGCATGAAAATTCGACGTATCCAGCCGGTGGGATAAAAGCGCCTTCGGGGAGATCGATATTTTTGTCGGCATAGACATACTTCATGTAAATCGCCCAAATCGGCAACGCCATGTTGGCGCCTTGACCATAAAGTGTGCGTGTAAAGCGTAGGCGGCGGTCATCACATCCTACCCAAACCCCTGAAACGAGATTCGGCGTGATCCCGATAAACCAACCATCACTATTGTTTTGGGTCGTTCCCGTTTTTCCTGCGATTTGACCGCGGAATTGATAGGTACCACGCAAACGGCCTGCCGTACCACCATAATGGTCCACCACACCTTGCATCATCCTGATCACGGTAAAGGCGGTATTCGCACTCACTGCTTCACGGGACTGCGGCTTGTTTTCAAAGAGGATGTTGCCATTTTTGTCTTCGATGCGGCTGATGACGTAGGGTTTGGTATAGGTGCCGTTGTTGGCGAGGGCGCTGTAGGCACCGACCATCTCGTACACACTCACATCACTTGTACCTAGCGCAAGTGCGTATACACATTCAAGCGGGCTGTCGATCCCCAAACGTTTTGCGACACGGCAAACTGCCTCAGGACCCACTTTTTCATCGCGGCAGCGGTTGCCTTGTTGATGGAGCGCGCAAGGCCTTCGTAGTAGGTAATCAAGCCCATATCAGCGCCACCCGAGTTCTGTGGACGCCATTGCTGACCATCGGGCAAGTCGATCGCGATGTCTGCATCCAAAACCTTGTCACAAGGTCCAGCCAATCCACTTTCAAACAACGCGGTGTAAACAAATGGCTTGAAGGTCGAACCCACCTGACGTTTGCCTTGTTTGACGTGATCGTACTTAAATGCATCATAACCAATGCCGCCGACCCACGCCTTCACTTCGCCGGTATGCGGATCCATGCTCATGAAACCCGTCTGCAAATGCCTGATCGAATGTTTGATCGAATCCATAGGCGACATCACCGTATCGACCATTCCTCGGTCCCAAGTGAAAACATCCATTTCGACCGGCACATTAAAGGAGGACTTGATCTCGGCATCGCTCATTCCAGCCTCCTCCGAAGATTTCCAACGCCAAGACCGCTTCATTTCCGTCGTCAGAATCGTCGGATTTTCTTTGAAGGGATCCTTGCCCTTTTTCATTTCCTTATCGAATGTCACCTGCAATTGCTGCAAGTGCTCTTTGACGGCACGCTCGGCATACTTTTGCATGCGGCCATCCAAAGTCGTATGCACTTTCAAGCCGTCGCGGTAGAGGTCGACATCCTTGCCGGACTCTGATTTCCAGGCGATCAATTCGGCTTTGACTTGGTCCTTGAAGTAGCCTGCCATGGCGGTGGAGGTGCCTCCGGAGCGGTATTTGATGCCCAAATCCTTCGCTTTTGCGTCCTCGGCTTCCTCAGAGGTGATGAAGTCGTACTTCTCCATTTGATCGAGGACCGTGTTGCGACGCGAAAGGGCACGCTCAGGATGACGACGCGGGTTGTAATAACCAGGGCCCTTGAGCAAACCGATCATCAAGGCCGCCTCGTGCAGCTCCAAATCGCGGCAAGACTTTGAAAACAGTGTCTGTGTGCCGTTTTCGATGCCGAATGAGTTTCCGTGGAATGTGGTCGTGTTCAAATAGGCGGCAATAATTTCGTCTTTGGTAAACCGTGATTCCAAAACCACCGCGACGATCGCCTCCTTGATCTTGCGTACCACTGAATTTTCTCGACCAACCTGGTCATAGAGATTTCTCGCCAATTGCTGACTGATCGAACTGCCCCCCCGGAGTCGGAAGTGAATGAACATGTCTTTGACGATCGTGAACGGCGAACGTGGGTCGATGCCCGAATGTTTGTAAAACCGCACATCCTCCGTCGCCAGCAGGGCATCCTTGATCCAATGCGACATGCTGTCAGTCGCCATGTAATCACGGTCCTCGCCGTTGTGGAGGCTGCCAAGCTTCTGTCCATCTGCCGAATAAATCTGCGTGGAGATGTCCAGCTTCGGATTCTCGATGTCGTTCATCGGAGGCAAGTTGTTGACCACCAAGAGAATGGTGACGACAACGCTTACGAAAAAGATACCGAATAAACCTAAAATGGCCCAACGCAGGTATTTCTTACGCTTGGAGTTGGGTTTTACCGCTTTGCTTTCAGAAGCCATGTATCTAATGGGGATGGTTTGCGAATCAACGAAGAATAACGCTCAATGAAAATCGGAGCTTTCCACAGCGCTGCTTACGAGATGTACCCGGATATGTTTCAAACGGTGGACGTTTTTCACTTTTTTTCCGTTTTGGATTCACCAAAACACCTCGGGCACATCATTGAATCTTTATCTCGGGCAGAATTGGATTTGCAACCTTCCTCGGAATTGAGGAAATTTCACCCCTAAATAATGGGTAAAGAGTGACTTTAGACCGCATCAACTATCTGAATATCGGGCTCATGCTGATCTCTTTGATCGCAGCCTTTATTCTGCCTTTTGAGGTTTTTTTGCTGTCCTATGCGATTTTGGGACCGTTGCATTACCTCACCGAAATTTCGTGGCTCCATGACCGGCAGTATTTTTCTCCCAAAAAACTGGATTGGATCCCTTTGGCGGTGCTTGGATTGCTGATTTTGCTTGGCGCACGCAGCATCATGGGCGATGATCTCTATGGGGTGATGGAGAACTTGGGCATGGAAAAAGTCGTGCGATTCCTCGGTGACTATGGCTATGACATCACATTTGTGGCCTTTGGATTGGCGCTGATATTTGTCGTATTCAAGGATTGGGGCTACCGGGGCGCCGCCATCGTTGTGCTCCTTTTTGGTGCTTATTTGTTTCATTTGCCCGACCCGGTATATGGCGGGGAATCGATTTCCGCGAATATGTACGAGCGGAAAATCATCAGCAACTACGACGCCAAGTGGGGGAATCCAGTCTTCAAAATTTTTGGTGTTTATGTGCCGACTTTGATCCACGTCTACCTTTTTACCGGAGCATTCATCCTGTTTGGCGCCCTTAAAAGTCGCAGTAAATCCGGTTACATTTCCTTTGGCGTATTTTTCCTCTGTGCTGCTGCCTGCTTTTTGATCCTCCCAAACTACACGGGCATTTTGCCGAGCAATTGGGCAAAAGACAATTACGCTGATACATTTTCGCAGCTGAGCATGCACTTGATGCAGGATTTTGGAAGCAAGGCCCATGATTCGTTGTTGGTTCACAGTACCTTCTCCAATTTTTATCAGCCTGAAACTGTAGCAATCGCCAAGCAGGCTGTCTTTGGGCAAACCACCACTATCGATTCTTCGCTCGCCATCATGTTTGCGCGTTTTATCGCATTTGCCTATACCTATCACTACCTCAACTGGTTCAGCAAAACTTCCGTGATTCGTTGGCATCAAGTTCCAAAGCTGCGGTTTGCCATCGTGATCGTGGCCTGGATCGCTTCCGTCGCGCTCTACCTCACCGAATACAACATTGGTTTCCGTTGGCTGTTCCTCCTCAGCTTCCTCCACGTCATGCTCGAATTCCCGCTCAATCATCAGAGCTTCATAGGAATCGGAAAGGAAATCAGTGGCCGAATCTCCGGGAAAAAGGTCGCTACAGTGCCGGCAAAAGCACGTTAGCAGGGCTTTTAAAGAATTCAGGAAGAGGTGATTTTCCTACAATGCGGATTCAGGAGCCGGCGATGGAGCTTTTCCCGTCACCGCTGAGAAGACGAATGGCTTCTTTTGGCTGTTTTTGCCTTGGGTTTCCCTTTTGCCAATCCCTTATCGGTGGGAGCAGGCTGTTGTTGAGGGAAATATGGGTTGGGCGACCAAGGCTTGGGATTCAATTCGGTAATGTTGACGACTTCTCGTCGGGTCAGCGGATCAGGCACAGACGGCTGCGGAAACAGGGGGGCCATCATTTGAGGGAGATAGACTTGCACTTCGACCTCGGCCACGCCGGCCAAGATGATCCCCAGCTTGCGGGCAGCTTCCGTGGAAAGGTCCACGACACGCCCTTTGCCAAATGGGCCACGGTCATTCACGCGCACCACCACCGAAGTTCCTTTGGAAGCGCAACTCACCAATAAAAGCGTTCCAAAGGGTTGCGTACGATGGGCACAAGTCAGACTGTCAGGATGATAGCGTTCCCCACTTGCAGTTTTTCGCCCCTTGAAATGCTCGGAATAATAGGATGCCTTCCCCTTTTCCACTTGCCCAAAGCAGGCAGCAGAAAAGAGTCCCAAAAGGGTCAAGACAAGCAAAAATCTTAGTTTCATATCCGATTCCGTAACGGATGAAGATTCAAGCTACGAAAAATAATCGGATTTAAGCCGCTCGGACGAATGGTTTTCGGTCCTTATGGCGGACGTTGTAGGGCTTCGAGGACCAAGCAAGCACGCTTATCCTCCGCCACCTTCGTGCGGCTGCGGTTGGTTTTTGGCGATGAGTGCATCCAAATTCTGACGGGCTAGGCCAAATCCAGGTGCGAGTTTCAGGGCTTCTTTGAAGCTTTTACGAGCAAGTCCTTCCTTGTTGAGGGCCAATTCAAGGTTGCCGCGCAGGTTTAGCAAGGCACTTCGCAACGGAACATCCCCATTGCCGGTTCCCCAGTCGATATGCACCAATTCGTCGTCAATGGCAGTGTCGGTCAACATGGATTCGATGTTGCTGCCGCATTCGCCGTAACGTCCGAGCTGAAATTGCAATCCTGCTACTTTGTAACGCCAGAAATATCCGCCTGCAAGCTGATAGACGTGTTCAAAATGTTCCAGTGCGGCAGCAAAATCTCCCCGCTGCTCTTCGATTCCTGCCGCCAATTGCAAGACAAAGCCCGCATTCGGCCGCGTTTTGAGCAGTTCCAGGCACCAACGATGGCAGGCGGTAAGGTTCCCGACACGCCAATAAAGTGCGGCTAAGCTGTCTTGTAAAAAGGGATTCCCAGGGTCCGCTGCCAACAGATAATGGAGTGCCACAATCGCCGTTGGATCGTCGCCCAATGCGCTTGCGCGTGCGTACACGATGCCGTCGGGGCTCAATTGCCGATATTGTTCTGCGTTGAGTTCGTCTATCGTAAGGGGCCGCAGTATCGTCACGGTCGAATCCGACGATTGGGCCTTCGTCTGAAGTCCAAAGAACCACAGTCCCAGAAAAACGAGGAATAAACGTAATGCGGCCCTATTTCCGATCTTTTGCATCTTCCTCCTCTGCCTTTGTGGATGTTGGAGCCAAGCTAGGGGCTGTGTTCTGTCGGATTTCGTTGGTAGCTGGCGATGAGGGTGCCTCGACCACTTGTTCGCCAAGCTTTGTTGCGGTTACCGAATGCGTGCCTGCCGCTGCCGGAACTGCGGGCAGTGCCTGTACGGGTTCGCCCAAACCGAGCGCAGTCTGCTGTGCAGTGCTCAATTGCTGCCCCAACAAGGTTCCTATTCCGCAAGAGAAAAGTAAAAGAGAGACAATCAGGTAGCGCATTTCCTCAGCGTTTAATTTGAATCACAGCCAAATCCCGTTCATAGACATCATACGTACCACTCGTGATGCCCACGCCGTTGGGATAAAGGACCAATCGGTAATAATATGTGGTGCCCGCGGTCAAGGCGTTGTCGACAAAACTCACTGCTCCGCCGCCGCCAAAACCGATTGCTGCAGTGGACAATCCATTGGGGGTCTTGAGATAACAACTGCCGGATGTGTAAGGTGAGGTTGGTAGGCGCGGCAAATGCAGGCGAAACGTCGCGTTGCAAAATCACAAAATAGCCACCCATCGACGAACTGCCGCCATTGAGGGCGCCGCCAAAAATTCTGGCAAATCCAGTAACGAGCAGACCGCTGTTGTTGACTCCGTTGCCATCGGGAATGGTGATGGAGACCACCGAACCATTGATGGGATTGAAGACACCATTGGTGAAGGGCACATTTTGTACGGCATTCGCATGCACACCGGCGACTTCTTGGTTGATGAAATCGCCTTCAAAGCGCACATCTCCGACCACATGCAGTCGGTAGCCAGGCGTCGCAGTTCCGATGCCAACATTCCCTTGCACGATGGCCCCGTTTGCGGGTGCAGCACTGACCCCCGAATAGGCGGATCCCACTGCGAGTCCACCGTTGATGTCCAGCTTACTCACCGGGGTGGCTTGCCCAATGCCGACATTTTGCGTTTGAGCTTGTGCAAACAAGAAGAGCAATAGAAAAAGGACTGGCAATTTCCGCATACACAGCAGTTTTAGAAGGTGAAACTGTCTGTAATATAGGGAATTGTGGGGAGAAGTGCAAGGTGGGGATTCGTACTACTAACTCCCGCCTCAAACTCAAAATCTCACCCCCTCAGCTTCATCACCTGGCTTTGCAGGTCCATGACGATGCTCGCGAGTTTGGTGATGCTCATTTCAGGATCGGGGAAGGCGGAGCTGATGAAGCATTTGGCTTTCCAGACTTCGACGACGTCGGAAATGTTGACGCTGTAGTCGGGATAAGCGGTGTTGTCGCTGTGCAGGCGAAGGGTTTTGCTTTCGTCGAGCTTGTTGTACACCCTTTTATAGACCACACCTTCGGTGGCGGTCACGAGCACATAACAATGTCCGTCCTTCAGGACTTCCCAATTTTCAATGTATTCGCCGACGACGATGGTGCCGGGTTCGAGGGGCAACATGGAGTCGCCGCTGATTTCGAAGGCGCGGTAGGTGCCTTGGGTCAGGTTGGGCAACTGAAAACGGGGCAATTCCTCGATGTATTCAGGATCAGCATAACCGTTGAGGTAGCCGGCAGCGGCTTTTTGGCGAACCAATTCGATGTTTTCACGGTCTTGCGGATCCACGGTGATCGAAAGTACGCGCAAGCGCTTGCCACTGGTATCGGGTTTTTCGTTGTCATTGCCACGGATATGGCTCGCAGCCGCCTCTGCCAAATCCACGCCGATGAGCTGATCCATCGAAATGCCAAAATAATCGGCCATGACCTGCATTGTTTTGATCTTCGGCTCTGCACGACCCTCCTCGTAGGCACCAATCACCGAACGCGTAACACCAATTTCGTTGGCAAAAGAATCCTGTGTAAGGCCTTTTTGCTTGCGCAAATACTTGATATTCGAATTAATGAGACTCATAAGCTAATTATTTTTGCAAATATATTTTGAAATAGCCAAAGTTGTGAGCATATTTGCTCCGTGGAATTAGCGTAAAGCTAAGAAGATTGTCAGTTTGATACAAGTTTTTTTGAATTTCCACGCTAGTTTTTGTAGTAGTCTGGCAAGAAGTTGGGTTTTGTAGGCTTGACAAAGGCTGGCGTGGAGTGAATATACGGGTGCGGTTTCTAGAGCCGCTACGGAAATTAATGTACCAATAAAGGTCGCGAATGCATGCGCGGCCGAACCCTGCATACCCGGCGGGGGCTGGTTTTTTACGGAATCAACCATAGAAATGGCGGTCGTGTAAAATGCGGGCCGCAAGGAGGGAGTATGTTTCTTGACGACAGACGTGCAGTGGTGCATATGGACTTGGATACCTTTTTTGTGAGTGTGGAGCGCCTGCGTGATACGCGGTTACAAGCGCGTCCGCTGATCATCGGCGGCACCGGCGGGCGCGGTGTGGTCTCGAGCTGTAGTTATGAAACCCGCACGTTTGGTGTGCGGAGCGGAATGCCCATGAAATTGGCGCGGCGGCTTTGTCCGGCGGCGACCGTGATCTCGGGTGACTTCGAACTCTACAGCAAGTACTCCGACGATGTCACGGAGATTGTGCGGACCCATTCGCCAGTCTTTGAAAAGGCCTCGATTGATGAATTTTATGTGGACATGACGGGCATGGAGCGCTTTTTTGGGGCTTATCGCTGGGCGGCGGACTTGCGGAGCCGCATTGCAAAGGAGACGGGGCTCCCGATGTCGATGGGATTGGCTGGCAATAAGATGGTCGCCAAGGTTGCGACGGGCGAGATCAAGCCCAACGGCCAAATGGAGGTGTCAAGGGGCACCGAACAGCCATTTCTCGATCCGCTGCCGGTGGGCAAGATTCCGATGGTGGGGGAGAAGACGTCGCAGTTTCTGAGCAATCTGGGCGTGCGACAGGTGCGCACCTTGCGGGAAATCCCGCAGGAATTCCTGCAGCGCATCATGGGAAAGCCCGGCATCACGCTCTGGCAGCGTGCCCATGGCATCGACGATACGCCGGTGGAGCCTTATAGTGAACGCAAAAGCATCTCTTCGGAGCAGACATTTGCCGAGGATACGATCGACATCGTGGGTTTGCGGGCGACATTGGCAAGGATGACGGAGCGGCTCGCGTTTTCGTTGCGGGAAACCGAAAAGCTCACGGCTTGCATCACGGTCAAGATCCGTTATGCCGACTTCAACACGGTCACCAAGCAGGCACGGATTGCCTACACGGCGAGCGACCGGGAGCTGGGGCAGAAGGCGCAGGATCTTTTTGAGCAGTTGTATGACCGTCGGCAGCGCCTTCGACTGATCGGATTGCGGTTTTCGCACTTGATTTCTGGCGGCTATCAGATTAATTTGTTTGAAGACACGCAAAAGCAACTGCGGCTCTACGAGGCGATTGACAAGATCAAGTTCCGCTTTGGCGCGGATGCCCTCATGAGTGCGGGCGCATTCGGGGGCATCAGTCGCGGCCGCGAGCAGCGCGAAAGCCATGGCAATGAATCGGCGGCAAAGTCCGGCCACGGGAACCGTATCCAACCACAAGTACGGGCCTCGCGCCGCGAATTGCCCGAGCATGTACCGCATGGCAGTCTTTGGCAACCTACCAACGATGGCTTTTGAAGTGAAAAGTGAAAAACTAAAAGTGAAAAGTGAAAAGTCGATCAACTGATTTGATGGTGGAAGGGTAGGTGTCAGGCTGTCTTGTGAAGTGAAAAGTGAAAGACGAAAAGTGAAAAGTCAATCAACTGAGTCGATGGTGGAGCGGGTAGGCGGTCAGGCTGTCTTTGACGGTACTTGAGTACTTGCCCGCCGCCGGAGGCGGCTTGGACGAGGCTTTTGCTGGAGCTGACATGGTTGCGGCTTGTTCTTTGGATTGCGGGCTTTTGACTGGGTGGCGTGGCTTTCCCGCCAAATGGGCAGCGCTTGCGCTGATGCAACGGTTGTCGGCTTTGTCTGCGTGGCTTTCGGGCCCAATCAGCTCTGAACTCTCATCCCGATAGCATTGGGCATCTCGCGCTTCAGCTTCGGGGCAGCTAACAATCCATGGGTTAGCCTATTTCATAAGCGCCCCGCCAAGGCGAGCCGCAAACTTTGGAGGATCCGCAACACCCGAGGCTACACCGTTGCGCGGCACACGGCCGCCTCGGGCTTCCGCTGCGCGGAACGCAGTACCGATAGACGGCCCCGCCACAGCGGGCGGAAAACCAATGCTTGCAAGATGTTCATTTATAGATAATTGCGCATTTGTTATCTAGTGACTCTCAACTCTCAATTCTTGCGCGAACCCTTCGGGTTTACTTACGTGATGTGCTTCGCAGTTCTCAACTCTCAACTCTCAACTCTCAATTCTCCATTCCCAATTCCAACTGCCACACATGCTTCAGCTTACGTTACGGTGTTTTCACCGTCGAAAAGCTCATCGCCGAGGCCCTCGACAAGGGCCACGACACCCTCGCTGTGACCGATATCAACAACACTTCGGCCGCCTTGGATTTTGTGATGAAAGCGCGCGAAAAAGGGCTGCGCCCTGTCGTCGGAATCGAATTCAGAACCGACAATCATCTGAATTACATCGGATTGGCCCGCAATGCGAATGGCTTTTTTCAGCTCAACACCTTCCTCTCCGAGCATCTGCACCGCGCAGCATTGGCCGAACCGGGCCAAAATGGCATGCAAAGTGACAAACGCAAAGTTGCGATGCGCGCCGAACACAGTGGCCCCACCGAGCGCAGCGACGAATTGATCCCGGACGGTCCGGGTTCGGTATTGCTGAGCAACCTCCGCAACTTGAATTTCCCCCAGCGCGCCCCGCAATTGCCCGACACTTTTTCATTTACCCGTTTGAAAATTGTCCGGCCCCGAGGACCTGCGTGAAAATGAATTCGTAGGGATCAAACCCGCCCAGCTCAACCGCCTTTTTTCATCGCCGCTCAAGCACCATCCGCAGAAGCTGCTCACTTTTTTGCCCGTCACCTTCCCCAATCGCGTGGGCTACAATACCCATCGCCTGCTCAGGGCCATCGACCGCAACATTCTCCTGAGCCGTCAAGACCCCGCCGACGTGGCCGCTGCCGACGAAATGATGTACAGCATGACCGACTTTTTGGGATTCTACAAAGACCATTCCTACATGGTCACCAACACGATGCGCCTGCTCGAGCAATGCGGATTCGAAATGACGTTCGATCGGCCCAAAAACAAGCTCCATTTCACGGGTTCAAAGAGCGATGACCGCCACCTGCTCGAAAAATTGGCTTACGACGGCCTGCATTACCGCTACGGATCCGGCAATAAGAAGGCGCGGGAACGTGTTGAGAATGAGCTGCAAGTGATTGACAGGTTGGGATTCAGCGCGTATTTTCTCATTACTTGGGACTTCATCCGCTACGGACAATTGCGCGGCTTTTTCCATGTCGGCCGCGGTTCGGGAGCCAACAGCATCGTCGCTTATTGCATGGGAATTACGGACGTCGATCCGATTGACCTGGACCTTTATTTCGAACGCTTTCTCAATCCGCACCGCACATCGCCGCCGGATTTTGACATTGACTTCAGTTGGACCGACCGCGACGAAGTGATTGATTATGTATTCAAGCGCTACGGCCATGCCCATACTTCGCTGATGGCCACCTACAATACCTTCAAGGGGCGCTCCATTTTGCGGGAATTGGGGAAGGTTTTTGGTTTGCCCAAGGAGGAAATCGACCATTTGGTGGCCAACCGGCATTCTCCGAATCTCGACGACCGCATCGTGCAACACATCTACCGTTATGGCCGCGAATTGGAGGGCCTTCCCAATCACCTCGGCATCCACCCCGGCGGGATTTTGATCACCGAGGATCCTGTGCATTGTTTCAGCGCGACCTCGGTGCCGCCCAAGGGCTTCCCGATCGTGCAATTTGATATGTTTGTGGCCGAAGAAGCGGGACTCTATAAATATGATGTCCTGAGTCAGCGGGGATTGGGGCATATCAAAACCTCGGCCGAAGTCGTGCGGCAAAATCGCGGCATCTCCGTCGATGTACACGATGTCAAGGCCTTCAAAAAGGATCCGAAGATTGCGGAGTTGCTGCGCACAGGCAAAACCATCGGCTGTTTTTACGTCGAATCGCCCGCCATGCGTCAGTTGCTCAGGAAGTTGCGTTGCGACGACTATGTCATCCTCGTTGCGGCAAGTTCGGTAATCAGACCGGGTGTCGCCAAAAGCGGGATGATGCGGCAATACATTGAGCGGCATTTGATTACAACACGCGGAACGGCCGTGCGGAAAACCGGAGCGAGCAAGAACGGTGCGAGCAGTGGTTTGAGCGGAAACGGTTTGGGCAAGTTTGAGTTCCAGTGTGAGTTCGAGTGTGAGTGAGGAGGAGCTGCGCCTAAAGGCTTCGCACACTCACACTGTTGCTCACACTTCGCCGCAGGCGACCGAGGAGGAGCTGCGCCTAAAGGCTTCGCAATGGTACCTCCACCCCAGCATGGCCGATTATCTGGGCGAAACTTATGGCGTAATGGTCTATCAGGAGGATGTGATCAAGGTCGCGCATTATTTTGGCGGGGTTGATTTGGGTGAAGCCGACATTCTGCGCCGTGCCATGAGCGGCAAATACCGCTCGGCCAACCAATTCAACTTGTTGCGGGAGAAATTCTTTGCGAATTGCACGGGAAAGGGCATTTCCGAATTTCTGACAGGTGAGGTTTGGCGGCAGATGGAAAGCTTTTCCGGCTATTCGTTTTGCAAGGCCCACAGTGCGAGTTATGCCGTCGAAAGCTACCAAAGCCTGTTTTTCAAGGCCCATTATCCGCTGGAATTTATGGTCGGGGTGATCAATAACTTCGGCGGATTTTACCGCACGGAGGTGTATTTGCACGAGGCGCGGATGGCGGGGGCAAATGTGCTTGCGCCTTGCGTGAACCATTCGACGTTCATGACCCGCATCGACGGGCAAAATTTGTGGATGGGATTTGTGCACATGGCGGGCTTGTCGCGGGATATTGCGGAGGAATTGTGTGCATCAAGGCAGGAGAATGGACCTTTTTTGCACCTCGCCGACCTCTTGCGGCGCGTTCCCATGGGCTTGGAGCAAATCACGCTGCTCATTCGCATCGGCGCGTTGCGATTTACGGGCAGAAGCAAGAAAAAGCTGCTCTGGGAGGCGAATATGCATTTCGCCAAGGCCCCCGAACACAAGCAGAAGACCACTTTGTTTGCGATCGAAACCAAGGAATGGGCTTTGCCCGACCTGCCCGATGACCCTGTCGAGGATGCCTACGACCAAATCGAAATCCTGGGTTTTCCGATTTGTTCCCCTTTCGAAATGCTCAGCGAAAAAATGCGTTCCGACGAAGTATTTGCCGCCGACTTGGAGGGCCGCAATGGAACCACAGTGCGCCATGGACAAAGGGTGACCATTACCGGCTATCTCATCAGCACCAAACAAGTGCGTACGAGCAAGGGCGATATGATGGGATTTGTGGATTTTATCGACGTAAAAGGTGACTGTTTTGATGCCACGATGTTCCCCGACACCTTTATGAAATACCCGATTCTCGGAATCGGCGTCTACCGCATGACCGGCAAAGTCAGCGACGATTTTGGGGTGGCCACACTGGAAGTGGAGGAAATCAGAAGAATGGGCTACTTAGGCGACCCGAGAAGAGTGTGAGTGGGAGCGTCAATGAACAGCGTGAGTAGGAGCGTGAGAGCGAGAAAATGCGGTACAAGCGTCGTTGGCGCTACCCAAAGCGCGATTTGAGCGCCAATGACGCTATTTTCTCAGCTGCAATAGAGGGAATCTGATTAGAAGGGCATCTCCAAATCCCTCACCAATGCGAGCCGCCGCCTTTGCGGGCTTCACTGCCAACGCCTTTGAAGACAAGTCCCAATTCGTTGACGGTGAGTGCTTTGCCGACGGTCGGTACGCCCGTATGGACGAATTTTGCGATTTGGGCATCCTGCAATTTCCATTCTTGCACGACCGCGCCTTTTTCGTTGAGCTGCTGGATTTGAACCGTGCCGGGCAAGGCGGCATTGGCTTTCGCAGCTTTGATGCTATCCAGCACTTCATTGTTGCACAAAACCGAACCGCTGCGGAAGGTCACATTGGGGAAGCCGGGCTTTGGCGGGTTGCCGGATCGCGGTGCAGTGATCAGGTACTCAGCCGTCAAGCCGCTGACTTCCGAGAAACTCAGCGCCATGTTGCGCCCGACGAATGTGACTTTGTATGAAAATTCCGCCATGATGTTGCTAATTTTGAAAGTGCCTCGTGAAAAATGCAGATCAAGATTCCTACCAAGATAGCCAATCCATCCGGACTTGGAAAATGCAAACGGAATATTCAACCCGTCGTTGCGATCCTCTTGCATCATCCCGTATTCAGGTTCCAATTAGTTAGGCTGAAACCTGCGGCGATTCTCCATTAGCTTCGCTGATTACTCATTGGCGTTCCTTTTTCAAAGGCATTGCTTGCGCGAACTACGTCCAAGAGACACCGTTTCGTGATGTGCTTCGCAGTTGCTTCGCAATTGGCTGCGCCGATCTTCGATTCTCAATTCTCAATTCTCCATTCCCTTCGTATCTTCACCCAAAAGGAATCAAATGCAAAAGAAAGCTTGGATCATCCCCATTGTCATTTCCGTTGGTTTGCTGGGCTACGGGATTTTTGCGATCACGCAAAACCCCAACGATGCATTTTGGCTACCGATCGGCATTACATCGCTGACATTTTCCATTCTTTGGGTAACCATTTTCGGGCCGATGTTGCGCAACCGTCGGATTTTGAAAACTGGCGAATCGGCCTCTGCGCGGGTATTGCAAATGTTTGAAACAGGCGTGACGGTCAATGACAGTCCCATGGTTAAACTTGAAGTCGAAGTCACGCCACAGCGCGGCTCGACCTATGTCACCACGACACGCGTACTCGTTTCGCGCTTGAATCCCATGATGTATGGCCCCGGTACCATCGTTGCGGTCAAAATTGATCCGAGGGATTCCATGCAGATCGTGATTGACCCCCAAGCAACAGCCATGGGTATCGCCGGTGGCGCGAGCGGATTTTCCGGACAGCATGTCGATAGCAGACGCAACGAAGCCATGTCTGAATTGATCGCAGAGGCCAATAAGATCCGCACCGAAGTGCTCGATTCGCCAACTTCCAAAAGCGCAGTCGGCACCATCGTGAGTTCATGGCCTTTGGATGTGACCGTGAACAATGATGCTGTCGGGATGGAGTTCTTGGTCGAAGTCGAAATTCCTGGAGAACTCCCCTTCAAGACAGAAATCAAAGGCGTGGTGGCGTCCAACAACCTGGCCAAATACAGCATTGGCCGGAGAGTGACGTTGAAATACGATCCCGCAGATCCCAAAAACCGCATCACCATCAACGGTGTGGTGTGATCCGGCAGGGAAGAATTTGTTTCACTGAGTCCAACGCATCAGCGCCACGATCCTTCGTCCACAAAAAAAGCGGGACCACTTTGAAAGGTAGCCCCGCTTTTCAAGCAATACAAAACGAATTAGTTGGCCACAACCATTTTGCGGGTGGTGGACTTCTCTCCGTTTTGGATGTGGATGAAGTAGATGCCTTGACCTGCATCACCGAGATCGATCTCGGTCATCGGCTGTGCACTTGGGTTCACCTCGATTTTGCGAATTTCCTGTCCGACAGCATTGCGCACCGTAATGGTCGATGCTGCAGCAGTATTGTCGGTCAATTGGACGGTGAATTTTCCTTGGCTCGGATTTGGGAACACTTTCACGCCCGAAATGCCTTCTTCAAAACGAAGGGCGATATCGGCCAATTCGTAGGAGAACAGCACGTTGTTGGGTGTGCCCTGAATCATGCCGCCGATCGAAAACTGACCACTGACGAGTTGATCGGTGATGAAAAGACCACCTGCCAAGCCGCTTGTGAGGCCATTGGTTCCGGAAAAATCGGTAAATACATCGTGGCTTGCCAGCCCGTACGTGGCGCCGGTCGCAAGGGTAATGCGTTCGATTTGCGTGGTGTTGGCACCGCTTTGGTCAAAGATCCAAAGATATGGGCCACCGGCGGTAAAGCCATCATAGGCAGAACCATACATGCCGAGTAGACCGTGCGTGGCGGCAGGAATACTGCTCAGCACTGCTCCAGACATGCTGATGGCATCCACGTCCGTACCAAAGTTGCCGACCCAAAATCCGCCGTTGCCGCCGTCAAGGGTGGCGTCATAAGAGCAATGACGCACGTTGTTTACGCTGCCAGAGTTGATGTGAGGAGGAGCCAACAGCCTGGTTACAGGATCGATTCGGTAGATCGTCGTCGTATTGGTTCCGGCATAAATGTAGGTGCCGTCAAATGCCAACGAACGCACGCCGGTCAAGCCGGCGATGGTGAACTTCTGCTGAAATACCCCGGCGGCATCCCAGAGGAGCAAGGTGTCGGATGCCCATTTAGAGGTCCAGAATTCACCTGCAGTGATTTGACTGTTTTTTACAAAATGTGCACCTGCCATTCCTACGCTGCTCGTTGGCGCGGTAGCATTGACGTCCAACTGAATCGACCACTGCGCATCAGGCTGTGCGAAGGGCTCATTGGTAGGGCCTGCATAGTCAGGGTTGGCCTCTGCTGCGTGATTTCCTTGCGCTTGAAGGCCAAGGTTTGCCGACGCCGTCAGGACGAATGCAAGTCCGAAGTTCCTAAGCAAACGCCCCAATTTGGCATTGTAAACTGTTTTCATAAAACAAATTTCATTGATAAGGTGGTAAAAGCGGTAATGGGAGCAAGGTACGGAAATTGTTGACGTGGCAAACTGACTATAGTCACGTAATCGCAGCAACGGGAGACCTTTTGATGTTCCATTACTTGGCGCTTTCTCCGCAAAAATGGGTTGTTCATGGAGAAAAGGGCCTTGCTCGTTGCCTTGAGGCGGATTTGTTCCGATGATATTTCAAAGAGCCGCCTGGTTTAGTCAACCTCAATTCAAAAACCTTTACGTACTTATCATTCGCACTCAAACCTGCACCTACTGTACCACTAACCTGAACAACTTGCGTTGTCCGGTCTCGGAAGTCACTTGGACCATGTAGGTGCCAGCAGATAAGGCTTTGATGTCGAAGGCCACCTCGCTTGCCAAACCAGATAGGGCCCGACTAAAGATGTGCCTGCCATACATGTCTTGGATGTCCAAGGTGATGGCGCCACCAATCGGTGTCATGGTGAGTAACCTGAATTCGTTTCTCGTGGGGTTAGGGAAAATCGTGAGTTCCTCCCAATCGCCCATGTGGTCTGCAATGCCGACGATCGTGATATTGGTCGTATCACTCACGCCACTGCAACCATTGGTGTCGGTGACTTGGAGGCTGTAGCTGCCCGATACCGTTGGGGTGAAGGAATTCGCGGTGGCGCCAAGGATCGTGTTGCCGTTGAGGAGCCACTGGTAGGTGGTCCAAGTGAGCACAGCGGTCAATGTATTGCCGGCCTGTGAGACCATCGGGTTGAGGGCTGGAAATGCAGCTACTGTTACCGTGCTGGTGAAAAAACAGCCTGCAGCATCTGAGATCGTAAGCGTGTAATTTCCTGCCGCAACATTGAATAGATCTTCAGTGGTATCGCCATTGCTCCAAAGGTAACCATACGGCTGGCAACTGTTTCCTCCTTGCGGGGTAATGTCGATTTCGCCAGTTGGATTTGTAAAGCAGCTCATCCAAGTGTTGGCTCCGGCCTGCAAAGTGGATGGCGTTGTCAAATTGACGGTTTGGACACTTGTGCCACCTGCGGCATCGGTAATGGTCACCGTCACCGTCCCCGGCCCCAAACCCGTTGCCGTACTTGTCGTCGCGCCTGTACTCCACAGGTAAGTATAGCCGGGGCATCCGCCAATGCCTGTCGCATGTGCAACACCATCGTTGGCACCTGCGCAAGAGATGTTGTAGCCGCATTGGGCGGTGTCTGCCTGAATGCTCCCGGTGACCGCTGCCGCCACGACGTGGACTATCGCTGAGCAAGAGCTGCTGTTGCCAGTAGCGTCAGTGACGATGAGCGTTACCGTATTGGGACCGACTTGGGAACAAGAAAAGCTGGTCTGACTGAGGCTGGTGCTGGATATTGCACAATCGTCAGTGCTGCCATTGTTGACTGCTGCAGCCGTGGTGGCACCATTGCCAGAAGAGTCGAGATTGACGGTAACAGCTTGGCAGATTGCGGTAGGTGCGGTGGTGTCGGCAATCTGGGTGCCTTGGATTGCAAAATCATAGCTGCCTTCATCTACATCGTCCGAAGATACGGTAATGGTTGCGGTGCGAATGCCTAATGCTGAAGGGGTAAATCGAATCGAGAAGTTTGCGCTCGCGTTGCTGGCGATGCTGCTGGGCAGTGGAACGATGAGCCCAAAGTCACTGGCATGTGGACCAGTGATGTTGGTGCTGCTGATATTCAGCACATTGTTACTTAAATTTTGAACGGTAAAGGTGCGCGTTGCAAATGGCGTGCAGGTCAAAATGTCTCCAAAATCCGTGGAGTCACTCAAGCTCGGGCTGTTGTCGCCATCAAGGATGCTGATGTTATTCCCCAAAATATTGATCTCTGGGCCTAAAATGGGAAATTCATCGGCACCGATATTGGGGGCAAGTGTGTTTCTCGTTTCCCCATCGATATCGTACGGCACTGCGGGCAGATAGGCGCCCCCATTGGTGATGCCAGGATTAGAACCTTGAAGGAGGTGAAGGTCGGGTGGACTGTTGAGGAACACTGGGACCGCTGTAATCGAATTCGCATTTCCCCCAAATCCTATTTGCGTCGCTGCAAGATCCACATAGTTGGTACTGTTTTTGCGTGCAAGATTGGGTCCCAAGGTTGAAAGACAATTGTTGTCCATGGTGCCGAATGCAGGAGGAACGGGGGAAAAGGAGTATAAGGCATACCGCTGTGCACCAACTGTTTGCGTGGATACAATGATATTGTTGTGAATGTTTACGGGCTGAGAACCAAAGGTAGTGAAATTCCAAATTCCCGCAGAATTGGAAGTTGGCGACGTCTGATTCGTATTCATTAAGATGGTATTGTGCACAATGTCGGCGCTTCTTCCGCCATAACTACAAATTCCATAGCTATTGTCCTGATAGCCCATTGTGGTCTTTCCAAAGCAGGTAATGTCGGAAATAAAATTGTTGGCAATGACAAAATTTGGCACGTCAAGATTGTTATTTACAAGTATTCCGATTGCTCCAGGTCCATTGACTTGGGTACTTTTAATACCACTGATGCGATTGCGTTCAATACGCGTATTCATCATTCTCCCATTGATGTCGATACCTTTCGGTGGATAGGATGTTGGGCCTCCGATATTGAAGATGTTATTGTCGGTGACAAGACCTCCATCTAGATCATACACATTGATGCCTGTGCCTGAGATCGATTCAGCCAAATTGGTCGAACCGATTTGATTTCTTGTGATCACCACGCCTGGGTTGCCAATATTGATTTGGCCAGTAGTGACCCCAAACTGTGCAGCAAACAAATGGTTGTTTTCAATGACGGTATTGATGTGCCGTCCCCCTAGACTTCCAACGTAGATTCCCGAACTCACAATGCATACCCTAGAGGTGGTTGGACTACTTCCTCTGACGGTGCAGTTTTTGATCGTAATATGGTCAGTACCGTCCACGGGTTCAGGAGATGAAAGCCAAATGACAGCATTGGACAGGCCAGTACTGTTATTGCGGACGGTAAGGTCGCGGGTACTGCCATTGGGAGAATTGCTACCATCTAGCGTGACATATCTGGCCAAGTGGAATCTGAGGATGGCTTGCGCGTTGCTTCCTACAATACTCGGAGACACCCCTGTCGCGGGCTTAATCGTGAGCGTGTTCATCGTACTTGCATCCACATTGTTTAGAACGGTTATGGGGAAAGTTTCTGCAGGATAGCTCGCATCAATGAGGCTGAATAGGATGGGCCCGTTAAGACAACTGATATTGTAACGATTCACTGCCGCTGTGAGCGTCGTAAAATCTCCCCCGACGCCTATCGAGTAGGTGCCACTCAGATTGTCGCCGATGACGTATTTGTAAGGTGAGGAGGGTGGCGAAGACACGGTATTGACGTTGGTTGCAACGAAGCCGAGCGCTGGTTTTGCGATCAGATTGGGTATCGTCGCAAGGTCTTGGGCGATGACAAAGTAGGAAATACTGTCCGCAATGACGACACCGCCCATTGCGGAATTGGAAATCGTAAAACTCCAAGTACCATTGATGCCATTGCCACTAACCAAAGTTCCGGGAGCGGAAACATAAGCACCAGCATTTTTTCTGAAGTAAACTTTTGGGCGCAATCCTCCGGCAGTTGGCACGCCAGTTACATCTGAAATCGTGGCTTGAAAGGTGTAGTCGGCCGTATTGCAGATACGCGTGATGGGAGTGTGGCTGATGGAAGGCGGGCTTGCGTCAGAATATACACCATCGATTTCGTCAGCTCCAATGTCTGGAAACAATCCTCCTCCGTTGACTGAGACTGATGGGCCCGGCCGTGTTTGCGTGTCGATATCGACCAAAACGCTGGAGATCAATTGGCCGCCAGATTCAATGGGGGTGGGTGTGGTGCCCATATTCAAGTGCCAATTACCTGTGAGACTCACAAAATTTACGGGAGTGGCAGAAACGCTATGGAAATCCCCGTTGGAGTAACCTCGCCAGTCAGCCAAGGTTCGATCCCCATTCCACCAGCCAACCTGTGTGGGATTCGTGACGTTCAGTACATTGTTGTCTGATGCGCTTGAAATCCAGCCTATTGCAGAGGAAGTTCCGTCAAAATTGTCAGCGATGGCATAGTTGGAGGTGGATCCTGCGTTACGGGTATTGTGGATGAGGTTGTTTCGGAAATCGACGCGCGCTGTGATGGTGTTGCCCGGGATCAAATTCCCTCTCAAAAAACCAAAAGAAGGGAGTGTCGCAACAAAATTGGTAAACTGTGTGATGTAAACGGTATTGTGTAGAATATGAGCGGTCGAATTTCCTTGGACGAAATTTTGAGGCATCCAAATTCCAACATGGTGCATGTCATTCCATCCAAAATAGCCGAAGCAAATCATATTGTTCAAGATGGAAGGATCGACCGTATTGGCGCCCACCATGATTCCTGCAACTACCGAAGGAGACCAGCTGAGTCCGATTGCAGCATCGTTGCGGAAATAGTCGATCACGTTGCTATAAATCTGAGGTTGAATGCCCCCTGCTACTGCGATACCTATCGCCGAGCCCGAGTTTCCGTTGCCAGACCCGCCACATTGCAACCAACGTATCCGGTTGTTGCGCACGATGGGATTGTTCCCCGTGCCAAGGTAAATGGCAACAAGCGAGGCCAAACCATTCAAATAGGAATCGTTTCCACTCGTGGAATATAGGTTCTGGACTTGATTGTTAGAAATAGTCACAGTACTGGTGTCAGCAGACAAAGGCGTGGAAATTCCGTACAAGAAGGATTTTGCCCCTATCCCAAATGAACCAAGACCTCGAATGTTATTGTTGTCAATCAGCAATTCCTCGGGCATGGTCCGAAGGTGGATTCCGTAAGTATATGTGCTGGCGATCGTAGGGCCATTCCCTCCTGCAAATGTATTGTAGATTACGGTATCACCGATCATATTGCCTTGGATCTTCAGATAAGGTGCAGTGCTGTCCACCGCGATGCCAGTGAATGCGCCACCAATATGGGGCGTGAAGGTGAAGCTCATGATACCCGTAATGCGGTTGTTCTGCAGGATCACACTGTCTTCAGACGCACAATGAATTCCGGTTGTCAGGGTAGGGCCAGCCACAGAGGATACATGAATCGTGTCTGGGATGCCAATGGGAGCCACGGCGGGTGTGCCAATTGTATTCCCAGTAATCGTGCCCACGAGAAATTTTCCTACTGCTAAGTTGATCCCGCAAAAAGCTCCTACCTGCGAAGAGTCCAAGCTTGCTGTCGTCATCTGGAAGGATTTGATTTGATTCCCTTGCACGCTCGTCGCTACATTACTCCCTACGGCAAGGTCGATCGCCCGAAATTCTGTGGAAACATTCCCGTACATGCGGTAGGAGCCAGTTCCTGTAGCAGTGCGGTATCCAATAACATTTGCGGAGATGAGGTGCCCGTCACCCGCCGTGATCCGGATGGCACGATGCTGTTCCCCAATGGTATAGGTGCGGTAGGCAGATTGGAAAAAGCGACAGCCCGACACGGTCCACCTTGTATTCCCATCCGCTGCCCAAAGCCCATTTGTGCCGAGGCTGGGATGAAAAAAATCGCGGATTTGTGTGTTGAGGATACTCACGGCGCTGTTTTCCTGTCCCGCGGTTGCCGTGCCGATGGAAAGGATGCCGTTGATGGGAAAGTTGGCTCCACTTGCGCTGATGATGCAATTGCTCACGGTGATGCTGTCATTGCCTCCATTGCCTGCACTTGTCGACAAAAACACTGTACCCATGTTCGCATCTGTATTGGCACCCAACAAGGAGCAATTCTGAACAAGGACATTCCGGGCATCGTTGATAAAACGAAGGGTAGAGGCAGTTGTCGTATTTTGGTTCTCAATCGTCAGCGCGTTTCCGCCACTGTTCAAACCGTCAATGGTCACACGATCAGCGCCATTCAGATCGACCAACGGGCCGGCGAGGTTACCTGTGATACTGCGGGCCACCCCGCCAGAAGGTCTCAACGCTAAATGCAGCCATGTGCCTTGATTCAATACAGCCGAAGATGGTTCAGTTGTATTCGCGGAAACTTCAACGACGATATTGGCGCCATTCTGCGCTCCGGCATTGATCGCTGAAAATGCCGCTCCGACTGTAGGGTACGATCCATTCCCCGTCAAGGCACCGGAAACGATGACATTCTGCCCAACAATCCAAAACGGAACACAACAAAGAAGCAAGAAGATGATTGCTCTGATTTTTTGCAAGCTATTGTATCATTGATGTTTATAGAAAGATCAGCAAGCTAGCATTCCGATTGAATTTTTCCAATTCCGAGCAAGATGAATCAGCAACGGTACTGGTCAATGGATCGCCTTTTCCTTGGGGCCCTGTCACAACTTTTGGCGGTAGATACGCATGCTCGTACCTTAGGTCGTCTGAAGAGCGTTTTGAAGCGATGATTTTTCAAGGTCTTTCGGGTTGCGGGACGCTTGATTTTCGCCCGCTTCAACCGGATTCGTTGGCAAATACCGATTACATTATGCCCCATTTCCATGTACGGTTGGTTTGTATTCCGTATCGAAGCTTGTCAGTCGGGTTAAATTCACTAAATTGGACTCAGAGTGGGCGATGAATCGTTGCACCGCGTTGGTAAGCGTTAAATTAATTCGGTCAAGGTAATGGAATTCAGGAATCTACTTCAAAAAGCAGGGTTTGTATTTGCCTTTGTTTTGGGAATGTCACTCACGGCAATCAGTCAAAACGTCGGAATCGGTACAGCCGCGCCCGTTTACAAGCTTCATACCGTGGGAGACATCTATGCAAATGGCGGATGGTTTCGGGTTTCAGGCAATCAAGGCTTGTATTGGGAAACCTGGGGCGGAGGATTTTACATGTCCGATGCCACTTGGATTCGCACCTACAATGATAAAAATATCTGGACCAATACCGGACTTTTGGGTGCACAAGGCGGATTGACCATCGGTTATGCAGGTGCAACTCCTCCAGCGAGTGGGGCCATCATCGCGGGTTTGACGGGAATGGGAACGAGTGCACCCAACCAAAGGCTCTCCGTCCAAGGCTCCATTGAAATCATGGATGCATTTGACAACGTGCTTGTCAGTAGAAGTACTGCCCAGGCACGTTCCCACCAAATGATCGGAACCTACATGGGTTGGGATCAAGGCGCGGTATTTTTGGGAGGATACAACGTGAACAATCCATCCGCATTTTACAGCAATACCAACAAAATCGTTTGCGGTGGCGCAGCGGGAACACTGCCCATCCACGCGACGGGCTTCGTCAATGTGAGTTCACAGAGGTACAAACACAATATTGCCCCCCTTTCCTATGGATTGGAGCAGGTAAAGCAAATGCAGCCGATGTCGTATCACTACAATTTTGAGAAAGACGATACCCAGAAGAAACATATCGGCCTTATCGCAGAAGAAGTTTTGAAGCTTGTGCCTGAGGCCGTCGCTGTAGAAGACGGACTTTGCTTGGGTCTGGATTACAGCAGCTTGGTACCTGTACTCATCAACGCCATTCAGGAGCAGCAGGCACAAATCGATGCCCAAAACAAGAAGATCGCCGACATGGCGAGCCAATTGGAGATTCTCAGCAAAGAATAAGGGAATAGGAAATTCTCCCTACCTTGCGCACTTCAATTTTGGCAACTTTAATCTCATTCTGATTTTTAAGATGAACGCAACAAAATTTGTGTTTTCAGGCCTAGTGATGGCGTTTGGCTTTTTTGCCGGTTGTGCCGACAAAACCGCAGCCCCTGCGACCAATGGTGAAATCGGCCTCGGCGACGCGCCTGCATCCAAGCCCAAGCCCGGCGATGCCTTGATCGCAGGACAATGGTGCTACGACTACGAAGACGAAACGCTGCACCTCACTGCCGTCATGGAATATGACGGAGCTGCCAAGGTCGTCGGGAATCTCTATGGAGATATTCACGACAAAGCAGAAGGCTATTTTACCTCCTATACCACTTCATTTGATGGGACCAAAGACGGCAATGTCTTGAAAGTCAAATCAAAAACGGAAATCGAAGGCGATGTCCAAGAAGAAGCAGCCGAATGGACTTGGGACGGTAAAACCCTCGACAACGGTCGCCAAACGCTGAAGCAAGTCGATTGCGAGCCAGCGCCAGACGGCGAATAAGACTGGATTTCATTCCATCAGCGGCAGGTGAGGTCACCTGGGAGTATCGGATGCACAATTCCGAGACTCCTCGGTGACCTTTCCTGCTTTTGTTGTGCCGGAAATTCGGTGAAACTGCTAACTTGCTCCCTATGAGTGCAGTTTCTAGCGTTTTCGGGATCAAGCGATTGATGGCATTTCTTTCATTTGGCTTTGTAACCATTTCGGTGGCATTGGGGCAGGTAGATGACCATCGCATGTCTCCTGCAGAGCAGGCTGCAATGCCGTCCTACCTGCAGGCGCGTACGAGCACCGGCATCACGAGCCCGCCCGTATCGCCCGTGCGGGCCCCCGCGGAATGGGAAGAAATCGATGCCTTGAACATTACATGGACCGGCTACACCGCCGTACTCAAGGAAATTGTGCGGTTTGCGAGCCTAGAAACCAAGGTCATCATCGTTTGCGCCGATTCGCTCTCCGTACAGTCCTATCTCACGAACAATGGCATTCCCCTCACCAACATCGACTTTCTTGTGGCCCCCTACAATTCGATTTGGTGCCGCGATTATGGGCAATGGAACATCTACACCCACGATGTTGATTCCCTCGCATTGATCGACTGGATCTACAATCGGCCCCGTCCCAAAGACGATACCGTGCCGAGTTCGATTGCCCGTAACGAGCTCTTGCCCATGTACCAAACCATCCAAGCACCCTATGACCTCATCCATACCGGTGGCAATTTCATGACCGATGGCTTCGGGACAGGCTTTTCTTCGAATCTTGTCCTGAATGAAAATCCCAGCCATACCGCCGCCGAAATCGATACGATTTTGGCCAAGTTCATGGGCATCAACCGCTTTGTGAAGATGTCCACGCTGCCTTTTGATGTGATCCACCACATCGACATGCACCTGAAATTGTTGGACGAGGAGACTTTGCTGGTCGGCGAATATCCGCAGGGCGTCGCAGATGGTCCCCAAATCGAGGCCAATTTGCAGTACATTCTGAGCAATTACAATTCGATTTATGGCACGCCTTACAAAGTGGTGCGCATCCCAATGCCCCCCGACGCTGCTGGGCGCTACCCCAACAACAATGGCGATTACCGCACCTATACCAACGCCGTTTTTGTGAACAAGACCATTCTTGTCCCGGGATATGAAACCCGCTACGACACTACCGCCCAACGTATTTGGGAGGAGGCCATGCCCGGCTACAACGTGCAATTCATCAATTGCAACAGCATCATCACGGCCTTGGGAGCTTTGCATTGCATTACCAAGGAGGTCGCTACGCGCGATCCGTTGCTCATTTCACATCAGCCCTTGGCAGATACTTACGACGCGCAAAATCCCTATCCGGTCGATGCCCGCATCCAACACCGGTCAGGCATCGCCGTCGCCGAATTGTACTACCGCACCGACACCCTGTTGCCCTATCAAGCCCTGCCCATGACGCTTTCGAATGCGTTGACACATACTTGGACGGCCGCGATTCCCGCGCAAGCGCCCGGTACCAAAATCGACTACTATGTTTCCGCCGTAGCCAATTCGGGGAAGGCCCAAGTGCGGCCGATGCCTGCTCCGGCGGGTTATTGGAGTTTTGAAGTCCTGCAATTTGTCGGAACAGAACCTGCGGTGCTTGCTGAATCGGCAATGAAACCTGCTTTTCCCAATCCGAGCAAAGGCATCACTTGCATTCCTGTTGCAGTCGGTGAGGAAGGCCATGGGCAATTGGAGCTGACCGACGTTGTGGGTCGGAAAGTGGCTATGATCGCGGACGGATGGATGCCTGCTGGCGAAAAAAATTACTTTATAGACACGCAAAACCTTGTTGCAGGGGTCTATTTGTTGGTGTTTGAAACTGCAGGCCGTAGGCACGTGCAGCGGTTGATGGTCAGGTAGGGAACTACCACTTGACAATGCGCAAGACTTGCAACGGAAATCCGGCGCGGTCCAAGCGCAAATGATATACACCGGCTGAGAATTTGTCGAAATTGAGCTGCTGCAAGGTTGCGCCATCCCAATCTTGCGCCAAAATCATTCGCCCATAAGCGTCGTATGCCTGTAATTCTCCAGGTCCAAGGTCATTCGTCGCCGAGATCCAAATTGGGCCATCCGTCGGATTGGGATAAGCCTGCATTTGCCCATTTTCGTGCTGAAGTTCTTGGAAAACCCCCGTGACTTGTACGCATTCGCTGGTATCTTGACAACCGTCGAAGCTCACGACGACGGCATAAAATCCATTCGAAGGAGCAAGAATCGATTGCCCGGTCGCACCTTGAATCGGCACAAATCCATTGTCACAGCGGAACCATTGATAGGTGCCGCCTGATTGTACTGCACTCAACGAATTTCCGTTTTGTGCGATGGCCGGATTCAAGGAATCGATCGTCAGATAGATGTTCAGAATGCTGTCGCAACCCTGTGCATTCACCATTGATTGCGTGAACACCCCGCTCGCATAATAAGTAAAGCCATTGAGGCTGAAGCTGTCACATGCGCTGTCGATCACATAGGCACTCGTATTGGGCCACAAAGTCAAAAACAAAGAAAGAATCGAATCGCAGCCTGCTGCATTGGCAAGGACTTGCGTATAGGTCCCCGAACTGAGATACACCTGCGAATTCAGGGAATAACTTTGGCAGGTCGAGACCGTCATGGCCGACGAACTCGGTTGATTTACAGTGAGATGTAGTTGTATCGTTGAATCGCAACCCTGGACATTCGTCAGTTGTTGAAGGTAATGTCCGCTTCCGAAATACGTGGTGCCATTCAGCGTAAAGCTGTCGCAGGCATTTTGGTACAAATCCAAGGTCGAGGAACGCAGCGTCAGGGAAAGTGTGAGCGTGGAATCGCATCCATTGGCGTTGGTCAGTTGTTGCGAATACGTCCCGCTTGCCGTGTACGTTTGACCATTGAGCGAAAGGCTGTTGCAAGCGGTGTCGATCAGCAATTGGGAAGTGGCAGGCAGAAGCGTAAAGTTCAAGTGAACGATCGAATCACATCCTTCAGCATTGGTAAGTGTTTGTGTATAAGCTCCTGTGGATGAATAGGTGCTGTCATTGATGACAATGGCCCCGCAACTGCTGACATTGAGCGTGGTATGCGAATTTCGGTGAATCGTGAGCAGCAGAACTTCCACCGTATCGCAGCTCGAAAATGGCCCCGGCAAGGAATAATAATAGGTTCCGGAACTCGCGTGGTTGACATTGCGATGGGTAAATTGATCACAGGCGATTACCGGCACAAGGTAGCGGTAGTAGGGATTTCCCGTGTAATGGTAATACAGCACGCTGTCGCATTGATGAATGTTTTGCATCACTTGCACAAACGTGCCCGGGTGGTTGTAGATCTGCCCGTTGATGGTGTCAGGTGTGCAAAATGTCTGATAAATATGGGTGACGTCGTAGTTGAAGGTCAGGTTCAAGTTCAACAAGCTGTCGCAGAGGCCGGGAAGTCCGGGAATTCGCACGAGATAATGGCCTGTTTGGTAGAAATTGTAGCCGTGATTGGAATAATTGACGCAGGGAGTATCGACAATGCTGATGACCGGCGGCGCACATTGACTCCATTGCACGAGAAACAACCTTCCGTCATTGGGACCGAGCGAATGAACGCCCGGCCCGGGCTGAAAATCCGTGACAGCTGCAAAGTTTCCGCCAATCCAGATTGCCGCATTGGGATCCAATGCGATCGCATGCGGGTTTTCATTGGCCGAACCGTCAATGGTTCCCGCCCATTCAAATCCGCCGTTGGCATTGATTTTGAGGACATAAGCGTCAGGAGTGCCGGCCGTCACCGAATTAAAAAACCCATTCGAAGAAGGATCGAAATCAATCGCACCCCAATAGGTTCCAGTAACGTAGGCGCCACCCATTGAATCCACCGCTAAGATTTTGCCATCCGCGACATTGCTTTGAGGAATGTTCACGGCCCAACGAAAGGCACCATTGACATCAATTTGTGCAAGAAAGGCACTTTCGTACAAGGGAGAAGCCAACGGAAAGCTACTCCCTGGCGAAGGGTCAAAATCAACGGTATCCTGAAAATTACCTGCCAAAAATACATTCCCCAAGGGGCCAACTTCCACATTCTCAACACGGTCGCTGCTGTTGCCGCCATAATATTGCGCCCAAAGCAGATTCCCGCCGGCATCCAGCTTCACCAAATATCCGTCCTGCAAGCCTGCTGAGGTCTGCTGCAACACCGCCGAACCGGGATCGAAGTCCATTGTCCCTTCAAAAAAGCCGCAGGCCCAAACGTTGCCGGCAGCATCCAAGTCGATTCCCCTGCCCGCAGCGCTGCCACTGCCGTCGATTTGCCGAATCCATCCGAGGCTGCCATTTGCATTCAGCTTCCAGACAAAAGCACTTTGCAATCCGCTGGGCGTCAGCACCGCCGTGCCCGGTCCCGGATCAAAATCCGTCGGACCGTTCAGAATTCCCGTCGCGACAGCATTTCCTGCGGCATCGACTTCGAGCGCGAATGCCCATTCGTCGCCTGCGGGCGCGCCCGCGGTGGCCACCCAAAGGAAATTTCCCGCGGTATCCAATTTCAGCACATACGCATCCCAAGCGCCAGCCGGACTTCGGTTTTGTACCGCAAGACCCGGGTCAAAATCTGTAATTCCTTCGTAAGCGCCTGAAATATAGACGTTGCGTTGCCCATCGAGCGCAATGGCATTCGTCCCGGTTTTGCCAAGCCCGCCATATTGTTTGGCCCAGATCAAATTGCCGTAGGCACTGATCTTTTGAAGCAAGGCCGAACCGCCATTCGCAGCGGTAAAATTTAAGGTTCCAGGACCGGGATCGGCATCGATCGTACCTTGAAAAAAGCTGACGACATATCCATTGTCGTCTGGATCGACGGTGATCGCATTGACATTGCAATTGGAGTCTAGCCCTGCTGTATACACCCAATCATACCGTGGCATTTGGATCTGCGCAAAGGATGCATTCGAAGCAAAAAACAACATCAAAAGCCATCCTAGGGCCAAAATTGGCTTGATAATCAACGCATGAATTTGAACAACGGCTTTGGCGACCATTGACCCGAAGTTAGCGAAAATTTTCGAGGCGGTGGCGATGAAGAGGCGGTGGCGTCCCGCCACACGCCGATCGACAGCCCGCCTCCGGCGGTTCAGCCTTGTCAGCCTTATCCATATCGAAAGTTCCAGACCAGTGCAAACCCTCCTCAAGGAACCCATGTTTCAAGCTTACCCCGACCCAGAATTTCAAAAGCGCCAAGATCCGGCAAACCTACCCCTTCCCCAAAATCCGCCACTTGATTTCCCGCCAGACATTCACCGGCGTATAAGTCTCCCAAAATCCTTTTGCTGGTACCGCCGCTTCCAAAACCGGCTCTTCCACAATCCCCAAAAACTTCCGCAAATCCTCCCCGGAAATCACCGGAAACTGATCCGTCACCCCGCCCAAAAACGGCAAATCCGCCGGCCCATTTTCCGGATTTTGCGTCATGAAAAACGCCGGATTGGCCGCATATTCATTCACAATACCTTCCTTTCCATGGTAATACCGCATCGCGGCCGCCTTGGGTTTGATGCCCGTCACGCAAGCAAGCCGCAAGGTTTCCGTCGTATTGACCGGCGAAGCATGCAGCAGTCGATGGTCATACAACAAGGCCGTTCCAGCTTGCATTTCAAGGGCTTGCATGGCTGACCAAATCTCGTTTTTGACGCCTTCGAATGGATTTCCAATGCCCGGACCACGGTAAAAATCCAACCAATTGTGGCTCCCCGGAATGACATGCACCGCGCCATTGGCAACTGTCGTATCCACCAGCGGAATCCACAGGTTGTAGCTTCGCCAAATACGCTCGTCCACAATGTTCCAGTCCGCATGCGGCGGCAAAATCCCCGAATTTCCCTTGGGTTTTGCAATAAACGATCCGCCCAAAGCCTCGGCCTCCTCCAGCAATTCCGCCAACAAAGGCGACAAAACCCGCTGAATCTCAGCGTCCATCCGCAGCCGGAAATCAACATCCGGATTGTGGACGCTCGCATAAAACCGCTCGACTTTGGCCGCTTGATGCGCCTCGAAAAAAGCCTTCAGATGCGCCACCTTCGCTGCATCCAACAACGGAATCAGCACAAATCCCTTTTCAGCAAGCTCCTTGTTCCACGAAGGATTGCGGGTAATCGAATATTCGGGCGCATTCAGCAGGCAGTTTTTTGCGCTCAAATCCCGGTAAATCGGTCTGCGAATGGCTTTTCCAGCCTTTAAATCCGTAGCATCGGCCGAATTGAGTCGGCTCAAATCGTGACGGTAAAAGCCCAGGCTTTTGCCCATAGAAGGCCGTTTGCCGATTTCATGGTACTGCAAAAAGAAGTCGTCGGGGACGGCAAGCTGCTCAAAACGGTCCACGGCGTCACCCGGGTGCGCGTACCAAAAGCGCAGGGGCGTGTCCTTGTGCGTGAGCCCGTAGGTGAGCGCCACGCGTGGGCGTCCGCTGGTGTTGAGCGTGGACGTGTGCAGGATGCTGTGATCAAAAATGATGGCCTCGCCAGCTTTCAAGGGCAATGTGACCAAGCCTTCCATTAATTCAGCGGCAATGTCCTTGATGGCAATCGGCAGGTTTGGACCGCGCAAGAGGTTGGTCCAGCGATGACTGCCAGGCAACATTTGGATTGCACCGTTTTCGATGTTGTTGTCTTCTAGCGGAATCCAAATCGTAATCGTTCGGAAATGGTCTTCTTCGGTCACCGTCCAATCTTGGTGCAAGGGAAGGCTGCCGGGTTGCCCGGAATCCTTCTGTAAAAAGCTGACGCCGAGGTTTTTGAAGTCTTGGAAAATGTGGTTGACCTTGTCGGCATACAGCGGGGCGATGCGTGCAAACATCTCCTGCTTGAGCGCCAAGTCGGGCGAAGTCGTGGTGGTCGCAAAACCCTGCAAAGTCACTTTCGGCTTGATTTCGGCAAACAGCCTTCGCAATTCGATCAAAGCCGATTCACCAAGAAAAGGCATCGTCACATAGCCGTCACGGGCAAATTGCGCGCATAATTCGGGATCGCGAAAGATGCTGAACATCAGGAAAATATCTTCTTGAGGCGGGAGAAAAATCCGGATTCGCCCGGATTTGCCACTTGGGTACTTGCCTGTACCGCCACGGCCGGCTCGGGAACCTGCACCTTGGCAGCAGCTTCCTGCGTTGCACGCAAGTCGCGCATGAAGGCAGCGTAGTTCGGATCCCCGAATTCAGGGCCTTTCAAGCGGGCATTCCATTCCGCGAGGTCGATGTAGCGCAAATCCACTTTTTGCCGACCGATTTCCTTGCCTTCGGGGCGTTTCCAAGGATGGAATTTCATGTAAAAATCGCGGTCCACCTCCAGAATGCGCACCTCATCGGGCGCTTCGGTGCGGTCGAGGTGGTAGTGAATGCTCTTCGTCGCCTTCGGAACCAAGATCAATTGGATCGTGAGGCGCAATCCGCTCGTGCGGTTGATGTTGCTGTAATGCACCACGCTGTCGTCGAGGATCACGCAGTCACCGGCCTCAGCGTCCATTGGCACCATGTAGTCGCGGATGATCTCCTCCTTGATTTTTTCGCATTCCCAAGGCACCATCGGCCCGCGGAATTGTCCGAAACGTTTGTGCGATCCCGGCGTGATTTCCAGGGTTCCATTGATGCGGCTGCTGTCGACCAAGGGCACCCAAATCGACACCGTCGAATACTTGATTTCGTCGGCAAAGGCCCAATTTTGATGCAATGGCACTTCGCCGCCGTCTTCACCCTTGCGGATGAAATTGGCAATGATCGGCGTGTAATCGGCCAAAATCGGCTCGTAATGCTGCGCAAAGGCCGCATGGATCACGTCAAACACCTTTTGCTTATATGCCGAATTGCGATCTATGAATGTGAAGTCATACGTGATTTCACTTTCACTTTTGAAATCCGTTTCATCGCCCGACATCGCCCCGCCGCTTTCCGGCAAAAGGTCAAAATAGGCTTGTTTGAGCTGCTCGACCTCGTTTTTGCTCAGAAAATGCTTCAAAAAAATATACCCGTCAGCATCAAATTGTTGCTGCAATTCGGGGTTTCGGAATACTGGCTCTGCCATGTTGAACATCCTTTAAATTACATCCACGATGGGATTCTCCCAAAGATAGAAAATCTTGCAGCAGGAGTGAGGATGATTTTTGGCGGATTTCCGTCGAAGTTTTCGCTGTGTTATCGAAGCTTTGTGTAACTCAAAGCTTTCAAAGGCAATGAATCCTACACCTTGTTTCCGATGCTGATCGCTGCAGATAAGGCGTCATTGGACCGAAAGTTGGAATGGCTATTCTCCAGCAACGAGCAAGTGACCCGTACCGATGTTGAGGCTTCCTTGGCGAATGCGGTAGAGGTACAAGCCTTGGGCCAAGCCCTCCCTTTGGAGCGAAAGCCGGGTATTCATCCTGCCCTCCAACTGACGGATTTGTTGCCCGGAGGCATTGTACAAGACCAATTCAAATGCATCGTTTTGTCCCGGATTGGTCACCAAAATCGTTGCTTCTTGGCCCATCGGATTCGGGATCACCGAAATCGAAAATCCGGGGAGCGCTTCCGAAATTGCAACCAAGGTGGCGTTTTGGCAATTGGTATCGGACCTGCAAATGCCGTTGGTGACCAAACAAGCCGTATAGCTGCCAGCATTGGCATAGGTATGGATCGGATTTTGAAGTGTAGAGGTGTTGCCATCGCCAAAATCCCAAGCGTAACTCTGGATGGTGCCCGTAGAGAGATCGTTAAATTGAACGGTAAGGCCGTTGGGAACCGTAACAAAGTCCGCGTTGAGCACGTCACAGAGGCGCGATTGGGTGATATTGGTCTTGACCGGCGGGTTGAAATCGAAGTAGATCGAAGCACTGTTGTGAATGACCGTCCCCAGTGGCAATCCGGCTTTTGGCCTGACTTCGTAGGTCAAAGCACCGTTGCTGCCCACTTGGTTGGCGCCACTGTCAGGCAGTAGGATGTTGGGGAATGCAAATTCCAACTGACCACCGGGAGACATGGTCACTTGATAGGGGTGTGTGGCCCCAAGGATCCGAAACCCATTCATGTCCAGGTTGGGGAGGTCAAGCGTATCCCGCACATAAATATTGAAAGCGGTGTCTGTACCGGTATTTTGAAATCGCACAATGTAAGTGAGGAGGGTGTCGGTTTGCAGGATGTCACCATCGGCATTTGCGCCACTTGGGGTAAAAACACGTTTGTCGTTGGGGTCCCAGGCTCCGACGACAACCCGTTGATTGTCAAAAGTATTGTTGGCTGTGAAGTAGTCCATGGGGGATGGCGTCACCGATGCGGATAAGGTGTAGGGCGTGCCAATTGTCACTCCCGGCGGACAATAAAGTTGATAGTTGATCTGAACAGGATTGGAGATGTTGGGGAGGTTCCAAGCGACGGTGTCGCCCGAAATATAGGCAGGTGCTTGACTAAATACCGATCCGAAGTTGGCAAACGACGGCTTGATGACCTTGAGGAGGGTATTGGGAATCACAGTATTCCCGTCATTCCGAACAAAAACGCTGGAATTTGCCGAAAAACCAGGCCGCAGGGGCAATCCTGACAGGGAAACCCTTGCATCTGTGTACAGGAATACCTCGGTCGCGAAATCCTCGTTGAAGAGCGCCTGCCCATTGGTTGTCAAGGAAATCGCGCGTTGCCCTGTTGTCGGACAGGTGCTTGAGGAAGGGAAGGAGGGATGGTAGTCCAAATTGTAGTTTCCCAAGGGAAGCCAAATGCTATAATTCCCATTGGCATCCGTCAATGTTTGAAAGGGCCCCGGCGTGATGGTGACGGAACGGTAGGCGGTGCCCGGTTCGCCGACATTTTTAATGCAGTCCACATTATCGTCTCGGTAGATGCTTCCCATCACCCTTCCATAGTTCCCGTTAGGGCTGCCGATTCCAATCGTGAATCCGGCAGGGAGGGTTACCAAATTGGGGTTACCATCGACGACGACGTCCCAATTTCCTAGGAGGGTATTTGGAGGAATGACAAAAGTGGCCGTGATCTGCGTATTGCTGTTGGCATTAAAGGCAGTGGCGTTAATGCTATTTTGGCCAAACCTGAGACTGGTGTTGGTGGCACTTGTAAAATTGGTGCCCTGCCCCATGATGCTGACCGTCAACACTTGGCCGGTGACGGCCGAGTTGGGAGTACAGGAATTGATTACCTGTGCTTGCATGCTGATAAAAATGCAGAGCACGCCTAATAGAAGCAGGAAACTTGATTTCATAGGACAGAAACTTAATTACCAAGGTTGAATGTAACCAATTGATTTTCAGTTTCCAAATTTCATCACAAAAATCGGGAACGGAAGATTTCGAAAGGCAAAGGTGTTGTTTTGAATTGCCTAACTTGCATTCAAATGCGATTTTTATGAAAAACACGGTCAAGATACTGGTCCACAACATCGTCGACACCAATCAGCGGCTTCTGGCGGAACAAGACATTGCCAATCACTTGATGGACGGCTTCGACATCGTGAGCACGCATACGGATTTTGAAATGAATGGCTCGAATCGCGTGATCATCCTCACAGTTATCCTGAGGAAGTGAAAAGTGAATAACTAAAAGTGAAAAGTGAATAACTAAAAGTGAAAAGTTGGTTGCAGTCGCCTGAAAACATCGTTTCACCGCGCTACGGGAACTTTTCACTTTTCACTTATAACTTTTCACTTCTCACTTCCCGCTCCGCTTGGGGCAGGGAGTGATTTAAGTTTCAAATCGCGGTGGGCTGCGTTGAAGCTGTCGTTGAGTGCTAGATTTTTGCTGTTGTAGGCATCGATGGTGTTGTTGACGTAGTCGACGTCCTCTTGGGTGCGTTGCGTGCTTTCCAAAATCCGTGTGATTTCCAGGTACTCCTTGTTGGCCATGTTCACAAAAAAGTCGACACGGCCTTTTGCAGCATCCCGAAAGCCAGTATCTCCGTGAAAATCCTTCATTCCAGCCAATTGGCTCGTCTGAGCAGCAGCCAACAAGGCCGTGCGCTGCTTTTTCATTCCCTCGAAATCGTTTTTTTCCATCGCATCCCACCACATTTCATTGACTTTGGCAATGGCGATGTATTGCAAGAAAACTTCGCGGCTGTAAATGTTGCATTCTAGAATGCGGTCAAATTGGTCTTGCATGCCATTGTGCAACAAAGTCAGGCTGTTGAGCTTGGCAAATTCGTTTTGGGCAGTTCGCAGCCGCACGGCAAAGTCCAGCATCTTCTTTTCGGCTTTGACCTGCATTTGGAAATAGTCTTCCAATGCTGCTAACGAACTCTCTTTATTGCTGACGAGGATGGCGATTTTGGCGTAGTCGTTGATATGCAGATCCCTGTAGGCTTCAAATACGGCGACCGACTCGTCCCGAAGTTTGGCGCCATTCTTAAAGGGGGCCATGTTGCGCAGGCGTCGCAGGCTCAACTCAATCTGCCGAACGACCTCCATGCGCTTGTCTTCATTGACTTTCAGATCATTGGAGCTGAGAAGCAAGTTGCTGAATTCAATGAATTGCTCCCCGATTTTCTCCTGTTCTGCGACGATGTAATTGCTGTATTCGGCTGGATTTGTCGTGGTAAAAGCCACCTGTGCGGAGGTTTTTGCCGTACCCAAAGCGAAGATCAGGAGGGCCCAGAGGAAGTGGATATGTGACTTTCGCATCAATTCAGACATTTTAATCTAAGCGAATCTAATCAAAAAACGGGCCAAACCTAATCCAAACCCGCAAAGACGCGATTTTTCTGACACCTTACTATACAGCTTCAATTCGCTTTGGATCCGTGGACAAGGCTGCGATCACCTGACATCCACTGACCGCAGTGGCAGCGGCGCAAATTCCTATTTTCCGCTGTCTTGCGTTTCTTCGCTGCTCAAGTCGCACTTTGAAGGTTGGAAAAGCGATTCAGAGTGTATCTGAAACATTTGAGGCTTTTTTTAAGGACGCCACACCTGCGCAGACAGCTTTCCATTCGCTTCGCTGATGTACTCATGTTTGTCCGCCTTCAAAGGCCTTCGTGATGTACTTAGGTTTGTCCGTCTTCAAAGGTCTTCGTGATGGGCTCAGTGCTGTCTATTTTCCAAGGTCTTCGTGATGTACTACGTAGTTCTAAATTTTCCATTTTCCATTATACATTCTTCGTTTCTCCACCCCGATGCAACCTTTTCAGTAAATGACGTATCTTCGTAGTTGAATGCTGTTTACATTTCAAAACGACGAGAAGCGATTGCTCAAAGGACTCATGGCTGGAAAGCCGGAGGCCCAGCAACAGCTATTTGATCTGTATTCAGGCAAAATGATGGCTGTTTGCTACCGATACGCCAAAAACCGCGAAGAAGCGGAGGACATTCTCCAAGAAGGTTTTCTGCGCGTTTTCAGGAAAATCGAGACGTATCAAGGTACAGGATCATTTGAAGGCTGGATTCGCAAGGTGTTTACCAACGTTGCGATTCGCCAATACCAGAAAAATTCGCGGCTCCATATCGTTTCAGGAATTGATGACCTCGAGGAAGAACCCAGCGATGATTTGTTGGACCACTACTTCGAAGCCGAAGACCTGATGAAAATGGTTCAGTCGCTTCCTGATGGCTACAGGATGGTTTTCAACCTGTATGCGATCGAAGGTTACAGTCATGAAGAAATCGCCGAACAACTCGGCATTTCCATCGGAACATCAAAATCACAGCTTGCAAGGGCCCGCAAATCGCTTCAGCGCATGCTGGAACCCGAGCAAATATTCATCAGAAGGGAGATTGGCCATGCGTAAATTAGGCCAACATATCGTAGATCGTGCGTTTGAAGAAGGGCTTCAAGGCGCGGAAATGCCAGTCTCGGCAAAAGTCTGGGCAGGTATCAATTCGGAGTTGGAAAAGGATCAGCTCCGTCGCAAGGTCTTCTTTTACAGAAGTATCGCTGCGGCCTCCATCTTGCTCCTCTTTGGTTTGAGCACGTGGATGTTTGTTTTCCAAGGAACACAAGATCGCGTTTGGATGTCTGCACGCAAATTGAAGTCGCAAGTTCAAATGCCGACTTTTGCAGAACTCGAATGCATCGAATCCAATTCACCCGTTTTGATGACGGATGGTTTGACCAAGCCGACCCGCGTGCGGTCAAAGCTGAATTCGAACTTGAATTTTGCCGCCTCCTCCAACGAAAAGGTGACCACCACTGACGGTAATACGATTGCTATTCCTGACTTGAAGAAAGTGCTGGAGCAAATTCCCAAAAACACGGACATGATCCGGTTTGCGATCATGTCCCGGAAGCCTGCATTGTCCGATCCATTGTCTTTGCGTGATCATCGCAGCGTTCAAGATGTTTCTGCTGGTGCTTTTTCGGAATCAAACGGTGGTCTGAGCAACCTTCTTTCCGATAAAAAGAAGGACAAGGAATACAGTTTCACAGCTTTCGAGTCCGAGGATGATGAAAAGCCTGTGGGACGCTGGGAAGTTGGTGCAGGTTTTGCCCCCGACATGGCATTTGCCAGCACAACGCCACTCGGTCAGGGCTCGAGAAGCACACGCGGTTTGGCCGATGATCCTGCCCAAGCCCAAACCAATCGCCTTTCGCCGGTCGTGGCCTACGCTGGAGTTTTGCGTGCCTCCTACGAATTTGACGAACGTTTTTCGTTGCGTGCCGGACTTTCTTGCATCAACCGTCAAAGCACCACCTTTGCTTCGGTGAACACCTTTGGAAAGGATGCGACTGCTTATCAGAGTAATCTCGACCTTTATTCGCTGGAGGTTCCGGTTTCGCTGAAGTACAACGTGATCCATGCCAAAAACTATGACTATTACGTCACAACTGGCGTTTCGGGAAGCTTTTTCCTGCACTACGACAATTATTTGCAGACAGCAGACGGTAGCATCGCCGGTCGCCGCAGTTCCGGCACAGATGATATTCTGAAGCCTTCGCAGGCAAGCCTGCTGCTGAGCACGGGGTTGCGCTATCGCCTGCATGACCGCCTCAGCATGCAGCTTGAGCCAGGTCTGCGCTATGGCGTGATGCGCAACGAATATGCATTTTCGCAGCGTCGACCAGTTTCGACGAGCCTGCTCAGCGGTCTGAGCTACCATTTCTGAAGCTTGTAGCATCCCCTTCAGATCAATTCTGAACCAAAACCCCTTCAGCTTTTTGATTATTTTTTCCCCGCTTGCAACCTATGGCAGCATACAGGTATCTACCCAATTAGAATGCCTTCGCAACCGTGGTCACATGCAGCCGGAGCGCTTCTGAAAATGATCTTTGTTGTTTTACCGAATTAATTGATTGTTGAACCCAAGATGAATTCTCGCCACCCGGAGATCGCTCACCTTGCCTCTGCTTCTCATCCCCAAAATGAAAGCGGACTAGAATCGGCATTGGCTGCGCAGAATCTGGAGGCGTCGATTGACTGCTTTTCCGAGATTGATACCGAATCCTTTTCACCCGAAAACAACAAAATCGTTTATCTGGAGCAGCTTTTGAGGCTGCATGAGCCGCAGCACCTCTCTGAAACCCAAAAGAGCGGTCGTCGGTTTGTGCTAGACATGTTACGCGTCCTGTGCCTGTTGCCTGATGTGCAACGGGCACAGGAGGGCGGTTCTGATTTGCCCAAAAACTGGGATCCCGCTCTGGAATTCAAGTATTTGGTTTATCTCTTCGAACGCACCTCAAGCGCAGCACTTGCAGAAAAAGTACGTAAGGCGAGCAGTATCCTTTCTTTGGATGCACAAGGCATTTTGGAATTGCGGGAATGGTTGGGCAAAAATGGACTGGATGCGCATGAGCTCTCCTTGATCCAACCCAATTTCTTTCGCGGTCAGAAAATGACCCAACAAGATTCCAAGCAATTGCACCTGCACCCCATGTTTGCCGAATTGAGCAAGGAGAGCCTTGAGCGCAATCACGATTATTTGGTGCGTACTTTTTATGGCCTGTCTTATCCTTTTTTCAAGGATTCTGAAGGCGGAAAAGTCTCCAAATCAACCCAAGATGCCGGATTAGAGGAGGCCATGGCACCCGTTTTTGATTTGGCCGCCGACCTCAACACGGCGGTAAAAACGCGGTTGAAAGCGTTTTTCATCCCCAATCGGCAGGGCGAACCGATGGTTGCACTCTCCTTCACACAAGAATAAACGACATTGGACCGACAAGGTCATGTCTGCCAGGATATTCCAGTAGTTTCTATTTTTTCTTCCAACAGCCGTTTTATCGGGGGCAATTGCCCCCCTTTTCAGTGTGAGTGCGGAGTGTGAGTGTGAAGAAATTCGCGAAGGGGGCGCTCACAAAATGCGTTGTGAGCGCCCCCTTCGCTATTGGCCTTACATTTTCAGGATGGTAAATTCGACGCGGCGGTTGAGGGCGCGGCCTTCTTCTGTTTCGTTGGTGGCAACCGGGACCTTTTCGCCGAAGCCTTTGCTACCCAGCCTGTAGCCCATCACACCTTTGTATTTCAGATAATTGACCACGGCAAATGCCCGCGATTCCGACAATTTTTGGTTGTAATCGTCGCTCGCCTGACTGTCGGTATGCCCACGAACCTCAATTTCCATCGTCGGATAATTTTTGAGCAGGTCATACAATCGCGTGAGTTCTTCCTTGCTCTCAGGCTTCAAGATCGACTTGTCGAGGTCAAAATAGATGTTTTTCAAGACGAATGTCTGTCCGGCTTCCATCGGAATCGGACTCATGGCAACGTTTTTGGTCAATTGGCCAGTGATCGTCGGCTTTCCAGCAGTAGAGACCAAATCGCTGACCGGGAAGTAATAAGGCTGTTTCCCTTCGAAGGAATATTCAACACCGGCAGGGAGCGTCACGGAATAGGCTCCGGTTTTGGGATCGCTTTCCACCTTCTTGACTTCTTTTCCTTTGACGAAAAATGTCAACTCAGCTCCAAGCGGGTTGCCGGTCTTTTCGTCCGTGACAATGCCGGAGACGACGACGTCCTTGACTTTAGGTGTATCGGCGACCACGACTTTCGGAATGTCTACGACCACGACCTTGGGCGTATCGACAACCACCACAACTTTTGGGGTGTCAACGGCCACCACCACCGGCTGCTCGTCATAAACGATGACTTTTACCACCGCCCTGAGGCAATTGGAGGTCTCGCCATTGGGGCATACGCCGTAAACCGGAATGGAATCAGTGCCCACGAAGTCCTTTGCGGGGCGGTAAACGAACACGGCATTGCTTCCTTCTGGAACGACAACTTCGCCTTTAGGTCCGGGTTGCAGCCTGTAATTCCGCTTGGTCTCCGGCAACGACAAGCCATCGACCATGTAGTTGAAGTCCACCGGCTTGTTTTTGGGCGTGCGCAATTCGAATCGCTGCACCACCGGCTTGTTGGGCGCCGTGACGGTTGCCTCGAGAATCACCTTGCGGCAATTGTCGCTTTGCGGCGGATCGCAGAGGGTAAATTGATGGTGTTCGACGCCTTGGAAATTCACATCCGGCTGATAGACAAATTGGGGCTTGCCATTTTCTTTGGTGACGATTCCCGGCCCGTCAATTGGTTTGGTGGAGACAAACGTGGCATTCTCCGTGTTGACGCCATAAGGATCAAGCTGCAAATTCACAGGCACGCCTGCGAGTGCAAAGATGCGCAGCGTGTCAGGCGCGGGCTTCCGCAAGGCAGGAATCTCTGCAACCGGAATCTCATAAATGTCGCCGAGCGCCGTCGGACTCGGTCCGGAGACGAAATAGGCCTTATCTTCCTTGCTGTCCAGGATCAGGTGCCCGTCAAAACCTGCTGTGTTCAATTCGGTTCCCAAATTGACGGGATCGGTCCAATTGGTCCAGGAATCGTCGAGTCGTTCGGACATAAAAATATCCGCATCTCCTTGTCCGCCATGGCCATTGCTGGTAAAAAACAAGCGTTTCGTATCCGCAGAAAGAAACGGACCGGTTTCGAATCCCTTGGTATTGATGATGCTGCCTAGGGATTTGGGCTCCGACCAGACTGAATTCTTGATAAGATGGCAAACGTAAAGGTCTTCATGTAGCCCATCGTCTGCCAATTTGGAGACGATCATCCATTGCATATCCATGGTGCAGTAAAAATCCAAATAGCGACCTCCGATCGGGTCATTGGTCGTGGATTCAATGGTGAGCGGCTTACTCCAACTGCCACCGACAAACTTGCTAAATGCAAATCCTGGACTGATTTCTTGTGGCGTGGTGCCATAAGTGTTCCCCAAAACCAGCGTTTTGCCTTCGTTTGCAACACCACCCACAAAATTGTGGTGTACATTGTTGAGGAGGGCGCCGGCATTTTGAGCGGGTTCCCAAGTCCCGTTGGCGTCGCGTCGGGTGTACCAAATATCTTGTCCTCCCCCGCGGCCGCCTTGGTTGCCGGGGTGCTGATGGCGCACAAAATAGAGCGTCTGATCATCCGGAGAAAGCCTTGGAACGAGTTCATCGTAGGCCGAATTGACCGATGCCGGCAGGGCAGTGCCCTTGAACGTGCCTTGCGCCATTCCAAGGATCGGCAAACAGAAGGCAAGGAAGAGGCCTATTCTGATCATTCGAAGCGGATTCATCGTGTTTGTATTCATCACCAGAAATACCTCCTTCCACCTGTTTTCCCATAGCCCGGGCAAACTGACAAGACGATGCTGTGGCTACCTGAATTGAATTTGCCAAGGCTCGTGGTCGTGTAATCATAAGCATAGTCCAACCGGAAATTTTGATTGAACCTAAAGCCTGCCATCCAAGCCAAGGCATCTTGGTGGCGGTAGGTCATGCCCAAAAAGAGCAGGTCCTTGTAGGCGCCTTGCAGGCTGAGATCGATGGACGGCGGTGCAGCACTCACGGTGCGCACTGCCAATGACGGCGTGAGCAGGATGTTTTCCGCAAGTTTGACGCGCATGCCCGCTTGGGCAAAGTAGTGGATTTCCAAGCCGGAAATCACGGGATTCGCCGGATTGATTTCGATACGGTTTTGCAGCACCTGCCGCGAAGCAGCTGCGAGAAAGAAACGCGGCGTGTAAAACACAACGCCTGCATTCAAGCTTGGCAGCAACAAACTCACTCGGTTGGTGGCCAAGGCGATGTCATTGTCATTGAGCATCTCGATCGTGGCGGGATTCAGTCGGTAGTTGAGCATTTCCATGCTAGCGCCAAGGCCCATTCGCAGCTTGCCGACCAATTTCAGGTGTGCAGCAAAGGAACCGGTCAGACCGTTGTAAGCGATGGGGCCGGTGGATTCGGAGAACAATTGCAGCCCGACGCCCATGTGGAAATTGGGACCTTCGCCTGCGCCAATTTTGGTTTCGCCCGGCAAAATCGTGCTTGTGGGTCCGACCTTGCCACGACCGTGGGCGGGGAGCGAATTGAGGATGATGTCCTCCCCCTGAATGTTGCGGGTGTACAAACCTTTGTTTGCGGTCAAGTAAACGCTTCTTGGCGCGCCCTTGAATCCAACCCATTGCTGTGCAAATCCCGCCCGAACGTCTGCATAAGGTTCGACGCCCGTGACCGCAGGATTGGTAAGGAAGGTGTTGAGGAGGTATTGCGTATAGCGCATCCGCTGTTGCGCATGGGCCGATCCGTAGAGGAACACTGCCCAAAAGAGCAAGTGCGCAAACCTCAGCAGGACTTTGTGTCGATGTTGTTGCATGTCTTATCTGAGGATGGTGATGGAGCCTTTGAGCACGGGTTGACCTTCGGCTTTGAGGTCGAGAATGAAGTAATAATTGGCAGCAGGCAGATCCTGACCTCCACGTTGCCCATTCCAAGGAATGTACACGCCGGCCGAACTGTAGACCAAGCCGCCCCAGATGTTGTAGACATCGATGCGCGCATTGGGGAAGGCCTCGATGCCGGGAATTTCCCACGTATCGTTGGTCCCGTCGCCATTCGGCGAAAATCCTGTCGGTACTTTTAGGGTGTCTCTGGGAGGTGGCGGAATAGTCGGTAGAATCGAATCCAGTTCAATCAGAAAACTATCTACACAACCGTTGTTGTCCATCACGATGATCTCATAGATTCCCGCTCCAAGGCTGTCAAAGGTCGAATTCGATTGGAAATTGAGGCCATCGATGCTGTAGGTGTACGGCGAAATGCCCCCGCTCGGCAGCGCAACGATGATATTGCCATTGGATTGGCCGCTGTCGGGACGCAGGCTGTCGATGACCCCATTCGGCTGAATGTCATAGACGTCAAAGCGCACCACGTCAGAGTCCGGCGGACAAACGCCGTTGGAAACCAACCACGAAAAGGCATAACTGCCGGCGACGAGGTTGTTGACAAAGGAGAAGAAAGTGTCAGGATTCTGAATTCCCGCCTGCGTCGGACCGGAAAGCTGCGTCCAAAGACCTACCGCTGTCGAACTCAAGCTATAAATGTTATTGCCCAGCAATTCGCCATCGGAGGGGAAGCAGTACACTTGGTCTCCACCGGCATCTGCGATCACGCTTTGGTAGTTGGTGATGACCATGGTATCGGTTGCCATCGGGCAGTCAAAGTTGGTGACAGACCAAACCAAGGTATATTGACCGGGGATCAATGCCGAAAAATTGCTGCTGTTCTGGCTCAAATTGGTAAAAATTCCATTGTTGGGGCCTGAGACCTGTGACCAGAATCCGTTGGCGCTCGTTTGGATCGAATCGGGATCATTGCCGGCGAGAGTGGCGCTACTGGCCAAACAAAGTTGCTGATCGGGTCCGGCATTGGCCGTGACATTGATGGGGACATAGACATTGACTTGCGCCGTCGTGACGGGGCAAACGCCGTTCGTGATCGCGTAGGTGAATACATTGAGGCCCGGCGCGAGGCCAAAGGCTTGTGTGATCGAATCGGAAGGATTCAGCAAAGTGATGCCTGGATCGCTTGTCGTCCAGATGCTCCAGCCATTGCCCGGATCGTTGCCGCGCAGCGTGAGGGTGTCGCCGTTGCAGGTGAGCGTGGTATCTGCCATCGTGTTGGCGGTGGAGGAATTGGGCACGCGGGTGATCACGACCGTGTCGGGCAAGGAGGGACAGCCGCCATAGTTGATGTCCCAAACAAAAACGTAAGGGCCGAATCCCTGCAAATTCTGCACAAAGGCATTGGGGTTGTTGGGGTCGGTGAATGTGACCGGCGGCGAACCAAGCGGCTGACTCACAACGCTCCATGTGCGGTGGCAGTTCCCGGAGGGGTATTGGCGAGCAAAAGGTGAGCGGTCGCGGTCTGGCAAATGCTGTCGTCGGGACCGGCATTGGGTGCAAGCGCTGCACATCCGGTGGAGCCGACGCCGCCGATGACAGGGTAGCAGCCCCACCCGCGGGTCGCTGTCGAATCGCCGACATCGCAGCCGCCAGGTTGACGCGCAGAAATGGGTACACCGTCGTTCACACCGACACTTGGGCCGTCGCCGACGTTGGAAATTGACGCCCCCCATGGGAGTGACATCCGGATTGAGTAAATCGTATAAGCGTGCGCGATTGTCAAACGTAGCCCCAGGATAATCGGCACGGATGTAAATCACTGAACCTTCGGAGTTATTGCCCCCGATTCGACCGAGGTAAAGGTTGTTGTCATCCCATGTGAAATACCAATTGACTGGGGAGAACCCTTGAAATTCCTCATCGGTTTCCCAATCGGGTCCATTGGTACCGGGTATGCCGCCAAGTGTGACGATGCCGTCGGCGGTATTGACATTGCGTGCGGTCGTGCCGGCTGTGGTCGTGCCTTTACTTCCGGCAGGGAGCAAAAGCATGGAAAACAGCAGCAGGCAACAATTCAAGTAAATTCTCTGCATTGTCGATCGATTCTTGATCCAAAATCCGTCCTCATCACACTGCTGCATCCGCGGTGAAGCCGTCAGCACAATTCGGGAGAGGTAGCCACCAATTTAAACTGAATTCAGGTAGTGTCAACATGACACTACGCAACGTTGATAAATATTCCTGCGATGGCTATTTGCGTTCGAAGAAACGAAAAAGGAACAGCAAAAACAACGCTTCAAGGTCATCGGCTCTGTCCAGCAATAAGGCTCGATGGTGTGGATTTGGACCCCAATAGAAAGGGGTGAAGGTCAATTTAATGCCTTTGGCAAGGGTGCCATTCGTGATGAAGGAGGTACGGCAATTTTCAAGGTCGGGGAATGTGGAAAATCAATTTTTGCATTGAGTTGCTTCAAGGTCAACGAATCATGAATAAATAATGCTTAAATTGGGCGTTTTAATCAGCATTGCCAACAGCGGCTCAGGATCATTAACTTTTAATTGTATGAGAAACACTTACTCAAGATTGTTACAAGTCTTGCTTTTGGGGGTGCTTCTGTTTGCAGGGGGCGGCGTTTTGAATGCGCAGCTTCCTTTGACAAGAAGTTACTTCACAAGCACGTTTACTTCCATCATCGGAGGGCCTGGAACTATGGTCTCGACCGCTACGGGGGATGATGTCGGGCAAGCGGGTATTCCGATTGGTTTTACGTTCAATTACCTCGGAACGCCCTATACGACCCTGGATGTGAACACCAACGGTGGGATGGCCCTTGGCGCCTCAGGTCTGGCAGGGAGCGCTGCAAATGCAAATATGTTTTTAACTGGAACGCCATCCGCAGCGATTACTGCTTGGTGGGATGACATGACCGTGGATGTCGGTGGTGGCATCTATTATCAGCTGGCTGGAACTGTAGGTTCGCAGGTAATGACTGTCGAGTGGAGTTGCCTTTCCTACTACACAGGATCGACCCAAAGGCTGAGGTTTCAGGTCAAGCTCTATGAAGGTACCAACGTGATTGAATTTCACTACGGTACAGTTACGCCCGGAACGGTCAGCGTGTCAGAATCTGCCACGATTGGTTGTAAAAGTACAACCGGCGGTGTCGGACAATGGCTGGATGTCGTGACAGGCTCCTCCAACACCGGTAACTACTTCATGCAAGCGGCCACGGACTGGCCGACACGCAACTATCGCTTGACACCTGGTGCTCCAAGTCCATTGGCAGCCGGCACCTATACTGCAGGCTCTACGGGTGCCTATCCCAACTTGTCTGAGGCGATCGCGGATTTGAACCATCGCGGTGTTGCGGGTCCTGTCGTGATTTCCTTGACCGACGCACTTTACAACAACGCTGTCGGCGGCGGAGACAACTGGTTTCCTATCGTTGTCGGATCGGTAGCAGGAACAAGCCCGGTGAATACGGTTTTGATTCAGCCTGTCACCGGTACCTCGACTTTGAACTATGACGGTGACGCGAGCGGCAGTATTGCCAACGGCGCCTCCTCGACCGCATTGGGTACTGCAACGGAGCCTATTTTTGCTTTGGTTGGGTCAGATTATGTCGGCGTGAGCAACTTGAACTTGACATCTACACCCGGAACTTCCGTCGTAGACCGCGGCATCGCTGTGATCAATAATGCTGCGACCAATGGTGCACAGTTCAATGCTTTCAATAACATCACGGTTTCAATGAACCGTACGTTGACCAGCACCATCGGTATCTGGCAAAATGTAGCTACCACCCCTACCTCGGCATTAGGCGCAAACAGCAACAACTCCTACACCAATCTGAACATTCAGAGCGTGTATGCGGGTATTTATTTGCTCGGGAATGCGACCTTTCCTGATTTGGCTTGCCAAATCGGTACACTTTCTCCCACCGTGTTCAATACCATCGGCGGTACCACTGCCAACGACATCGGCAACGGTGGTGGTACGCAGACCTATGGCATCCGCACTGGCAACCAAAGTGGCGGCAGCATCTTCAACAACAACGTGAAAAACGTTGGTGGTACAGGTACGGTCGACGGTATTTTGGTGGAGTTGTCACAAGGCACCACGAATGTCCATCGCAACAACGTGAGCCTGATCCGCAACACATCTACCACGGCGACGACGAACCTTTGCGGGATTCGTTCCAACATTGCCACGACGGCTGGTCATAGCTTGCGTGTGTACAACAATGGTGTCAGCGACCTCCGGTCTGCCTACACGGGTGTTGCGACTGCTACCAAGCAAGTCAAAGGAATCTTTGTACAAGCTGCGGGCGGTGGCTTGGTTACGAGCAACATTAACGTGGACAACAACTCGGTTTACTTGGATCTGACTTCGAATGCCAACATTTCCAGTGTTTGCTATGAAATTGGCACGGCGAGTGGTCCGGTGATCAATTGCCGCAACAATAACTTTGTGAATGCAACTGGCGCGCAAGTCGCACCCGCTGGCCACTGGGGCATGCGCAGCACGTCTGCAACGCTCACCGGCAATACGGGCTCGATCAGCAACAACAATAACGTGTTCATTTCTACGGTTGCACAAGGCTTTTTTGGCCAAGGCAACGCGGCCGACTATGCAACGCTCGCCAACTGGCAGGCTGCTATGGTGGGCCAAGATGCGGCATCGGTGTCTGGAGACCCTGTCTTCGTGAACCCTGCGGCTTCCGACTTGCATGCAACAGCTGGTGTCACCAACAACAGCGCCTCGGTGATCGCTTGGGTCACGGGGGACATCGACAATCAGACGCGTAGCGTGACCACCCCGGATATCGGCTACGACGAATATACTCCGACCACGTTGGATGTTGCTGCCGTCACGCTGGCTTTGCCTACCGCAGGTGCTTGCTACACTGCCAATGAGCCGGTGTCGATTCGGATTCGCAACAGCTCGATCAACACGATCAACTTTGGCACCAACAACGTGCAAATCACGACCAACGTGACTGGCGCCACAACAGCCACCCTCAACTTCACGTTGAATACTGGCAGCTTGGCCCCTGCTGCCACCGTGGACGTGCCAGTCGGTACAGTCAACATGTCGGCTGCAGGCACTTACACCTTCAATGCGACAGCAACGACGGCGGGTGACCAAAACCTTACGAATGATGCGATGACTGCCGTCAACCGCACGTTCTCGGGCGGTACTGCCACGGCAAATCCTTCGAGTGTCTGTTTTGGAGACAGCACCAGCCTCACGATCAGCGGCCAAAACGGCACCTCGTTTGTTTGGGAGTTCTCGACCAACAACGGCGCCACATGGACCACGACAGGTGCTACGACGAGCCCCTACCGGGTTGCCCCTACCGATACGATTCTCTACCGTGCATTGGTTTGCGGTCTGATTCCAAGTGCTCAGGACACTATCAATGTGATTGATGTCACACCTCCGGTTGCCATCGGCGACACGATTTGCGGAATTGATACAGCCTATTTGTATGCGACTTCGACACAACAAATTCGGTGGTATGATTCGCTCACAGGTGGATCAGTGCTTTATACTGGAAACCCATTTGTGACGGTCCCAACAGCAACGACGACCTACTATGTAGGAGCTGGAAGCGCTGGTGGTACCCACACCACAACGTATGCTGCTGGCAACGGATCCTCTGGCAACGCGTTTACGGTGAAGGCGCTTACCAATATCACGATCACCGGCTTTGACGGGCACACCAGCACCACCACAGCAGGCGCATGGGAAATTTGGTATCGCCCAAATGACTACCTTTTGACTCCGGGTTCTCAAACGAGCAACGTTGGATGGACACAGTTGATTGCGACGCCGTCCATTCCGGCCTTTGGTACGGGCCAGGTAACACCGATCACCAATGCGTTGAACCTCCAAATTCCCGCCGGTGCGACGTATTCATTCCAAATCTTCCGTCCAAGTGGCTCGGTGGCTTATACCAATGGGGGCGCACTTGGATCATTGGGTTCATCCAATGCAGCACTTGAGGTTTATCAAGGACATGGCGGTACTGCCTTTGCGGGTATGACCATCGCAACAAGGGTCTGGAATGGTCGAATCCATTACACTGCAGGTTGCCCCACGGCCCGTGTACCGGTCACTGTCGTTGTGAATACTGCTGACACGATTGCCATCGCTGCTTCCAGCAATACTTCTTGCAGCGGAGACACCGTTTCTTTGACGGCATCCAGCGTGAACACCGGTTACAACTACACTTGGACACCTTCTTCTACATTGAACACGGCTACAGGTAGCGCTGTCAATGCAGGCCCAACAGGCTCTACGGTCTATACCGTCCAAGGATTGGACTCCGCAGGTTGCCGTATGGTCGAGAGTGTTGCGATTTCGTATGTCCCTAAGCCCGCCGTGACCGCTACCGTTTCGCCAGATACAATCTGCGCAGGCGATAGCATTGCCTTGACATCGACCACCAACCCCCTTAACTTCCAAGTTGGAACGGGTACGATTGCGAATACGTCTACTGGCTATCCAGCACCTTTTGGCAACTTCTATTGGGGTTCACGTCACCAAATGCTGATCCTTGCCTCGGAATTGCAAGCTCAGAACATCGGTGCCGGTTTCATCAACGCGATGTCGTTTGATGTGACGAGCTTGAATGCTGCGGTGCCACATGACAACTTCGAGATCAAGCTGGCGTTGACAACAGTCAATTCGATCAACGCATTCCAAGCACCGACATTTACCTCGGTCTTTACCGCTCCAAGTTATTTGCCTGCTGTGGGGGTCGTGGCGATTCCATTCACGAGCAACTTCTATTGGGATGGCACCTCCAACATCATCGTGGAAACATGCCACAACAATGCCGCGTACGCCGACAACGTGTCTGTGAACCAAAGCACGACGGCTTTCAGCTCCTCTGTGTATTTCTATCAAGATGCTGCTGGTGTTTGTGGTAACAGTACCGTGACGGCGGCGATCACGCAGCGCCCCAACATGTATTTCTGGATGTTGGGTAGCTACTCGTATGATTGGAGCCCCAATGCAACCTTGGCTACGCCAACCGCTGCGAACACGGTGGGTACTGCAAATGGTAGCACCAACTTCATCGTCTCGGTGACCGATACCTTGTCAGGTTGCGTAGGTGTCGATACGGCATACGTATTCGCCAATCCATTGCCTGTGATCAACTTGGGCAACGACGGCTACTTCTGTGGAACCGATGCAACGCTGGACGCCGGCAATCCTGGTTCGACCTATATTTGGAGCACCGCCGACAGCACGCAGACGATCTTCGTGAACACCAACGGTACTTACTCGGTAGACGTGACGGATAGCATCGGCTGTAGTGCAAGCGACACCGTGGCGATCACCTTCACCCCATTCCCTGTGGTGAACCTGGGTGCTGACACCACTACTTGCCAAGGCAATACGGTCACCTTGGATGCTGGCATCCCTGGATCTTCCTACAACTGGAGCACTTCAGCTACGACGCAGACGATTGGTGTTACAACGACGGGCAGCTACAGCGTTGCCTTGACCGATACCTTTGGCTGCTCTGACAGCGACACCGTCAACGTGACCTTCAATGCATTGCCAACGGTGACGGCGAGCGCAGCTACCGACACGATCTGTAACACCAACAACACGCCGGTCACCCTTACGGGCAGCCCAAGTGGTGGTACCTTCAGCGGTACCGGTGTCACAGGCAATCAGTTCTCCGCACCGACTGCAGGTCCTGGTCTTCAGACCATCACCTACAGCTTTACCGACGGCAATGGTTGTTCCAATAGCGCAACCGTGTCCATCTTTGTGGATGTCTGTGCTGGCGTCGCCGATGGCTTCAACAGCTTCAACGTAGGCTTGTATCCGAATCCGAACGACGGTCGATTCACCTTCACGGTGGCGATGAATGCTGATGCAGAAGTGAGCTACGAAGTGGCTGACGCCCGCGGTGTGGTGGTATTGCGTGACAACAGCAATCAGCCAAGCGGTCTGTACAAGCAGAGCGTAAATCTGAATGACTTCGCCGCTGGCGTGTACACATTGCGCGTAACTGTGGACGGCGTGACTGCCCACAAACGTTTGGTGGTACAGCGCTAAGCGTTGATTCCAATGAATTGAGAAGGGGCTGCACCATTGGTGTGGCCCCTTTTGTTGTGCTGAATGAATCAGAATTTGAGCAGAATTGAGCAGAATTCTCAGAATTGAAAATCGGCGCAGCCCATCACACTTTGGGGTGAATTCGGAACGGAATTTCCAGAATTAGCTTCGCTGAACTCACGTTTCTCAGAATTGAAAATCGGCGCAGCCAATCACACTTTGGGTTGAATTCTGGGGATTGAGTCTGGATCCGAATCTTTAGAGGAAGGTGAACATGTTACCAAGCGACGGCCCATGTGATATGAAGATTGTGTGAATTTACCCTTCGGGTAAACAGTCGTGGCTACTCAGCGGTCAAAAATGCGCATTGCTGATGTCAAGGGATGGATGCATTCATCCAATTGGAGGGTTGGGAGGCAATTTTAACTGAGTGCTTTCAGGCAATTACCTCAAACTGTCGGCAAGCCGAAAGTGCAGTTTCTGGAAAACCTCCTAACTTCGCTACCAACTAGTGGTAAAATACACTCACGTACAGCTCACGAACAATGCTATTTGTTCACGATGCAGCATTCAAAAGTTCACATCCGGGCTGAATACCATGGTTCCCTTCCTTGTGCGATTGCTTTGGAACAGCAAAAGCGATATGCGATTCAAAGGATCACTCACATTGTAATTGTCAGCATTTTACCAACGATATAGTATAGTATGATTAAAAACTTCAACCTTAGACTTCTCTCGCGACGAACAGCAGTTTGGATGCTGTTTTTATTTGTGTTTGCAGGATTGTCTGGAAACCGGGCTTATGGGCAGTTGCCGATGACCCGGAGTGTGTTTACGGCGGCTTATACGCCGATCAGCCTTTTAGGGGGGGCTACAGCTTCGACGATCACTCTCAACAGTGATGATGGAACCCAAACCCTAATCCCCATTGGGTTCACATTTAACTACCTTGGAACCAACTACACCACTGTCGATGCCTGTGCCAATGGCTGGATCAGCTTTGGTGCAGCGGGCGCCAATGCTTGGACGAACTCAGGCCTTTTCTCCGCAACAATCCCCAACCTTACGCTTGCCCCTTGGTGGGACGACATGAACACGGGCACGATTGGGACGATTCTGTACCAAACACAAGGTGTAGTAGGTTCTCGGACATTTACTGTTCAGTGGACCGACTTACTGAGCTACAATGGTTCCGCCCGTACCGTGAATTTCCAGTGCATCTTGTTTGAAGGCACCAACGTGATCGAGTTTCGCTACGGTACGCTCGGCGCAGGTGCCTTCAGTACGAGCGAATCTGCCTCGATCGGCATTGAAGGCGCAACCGGCGGTGCAGGAAATTTCCTGGACGCAGTTTCTGGCTCTGCTTTCATCAACCAATCTTATATGACCACCCATAAGTGGCCTGCGGCGAACATCCGGTTCACTCCGGGTGCACCAACAGCAATTCCTGGCGGAACCTACACCGTTGGACTGGCAGGTACCTACCCCAATATCTCCGAAGCATTTGCCAACATCAACCATCGCGGTATCACCGGCCCGGTCACGCTGAGCCTGATCGATGCGACCTATGATACGACTTTGACAGGTGGTCGCAACACCTTCCCATTGATGATGGGTCCCGTCGCGGGCAACAGTGCTGTGAACACCATCACGATGCAGCCGGCCTCCGGCAATTCGACACTGTCTTATCGCGGTGTTGCTAGCGGAAATGGCGGTAACCAAACCAATTCCACTGTTTTCGGAACTGGCAATGAGCCCATCCTTGCTATCGTGGGAACCGACTATGTGACTGTCAGGAACCTGAACCTTGTTTCGACGGGTTCGACGGCTTCCAACCTCGTCGACCGTGGATTGGTAGTGGCCAATGCGACAGCGACCAATGGTTCTCAAAACGGGTTGTATGAAAATATTACCGTCACTTTGTTGCGCAACAATACCTCTTCCATCGGTATTCAGCAGTTAACGGCTACAGCCGCAGCGAGTGCAGCCGGTGCCAACTCCACCAACATCTACCGCAACCTGAATATCAGCAACGTTTATGCAGGTATCTACCTGTTGGGAGATGCGGCATTCCCTGACCTCGCTTGTCAGATTGGCAATACCTCCCCAACCGCATTCAATACCATTGGAGGCTTGACCGCATTTGACATTGGGGGTGGAAACGTCGCTACGCAAAACTTCGGCATCCGAATTGCCTCGCAAAGCGGTGCCAAGGTATTCAACAACCTGGTGCGCAACGTGTCTGCCCAGACAACAACCGACGGTATCCTTTGCGAACTCGGCCAAGGCACCAGCGAGATCTACATGAACAAGGTGCAAACGGTGCGGAACAACGGCACCGCCTCGACATCCTTTGCTTCCGGTATTCGCGCCAATTTGGCAACAACGGGCACCCATTCGCTGCGCGTCTACAACAACTTTGTGGCCGACATCACCTCTGCCTATACCGGCGCTGCGACTGCAACACGTATTGTGAAGGGCATTTATGTGCAAAGCGCAGGTTCGGGTGTTTCTACCGAAAGTATCAATGTCGATGCGAACAACGTGCGCATTGACGGAACGTTGTTCCCCAACAGCAGCAACGCATGTTTTGAAATCGGTACCGCTAGCGGTCCTGTAATCAACGTGCGTAACAACGTATTTGCTAACTACACGGGCGCTCAAGCAGGTGTGGCCACACACAACGCTTGGTTTAGCACCTCTGCAACCGCTACGGGCAACACCGGTTCTGTCTCCAACTACAATGATTTGTATATCGCAAATGCCACCAACGGATTCACGGGAACCGGTAATGCCACTACCTACGCTACACTTGCCAACTGGCAAGCTGGCATGGTCGGTATGGATGCCAACTCTGTCGTAACTGATCCAACGTTTATCAGTGCCACCGACTTGCACGTTACAGGCAGTGGCATCAACAACGTCGGCAACTTGACCGGCTCACCTTGGGTGACCGTTGACATCGACAACGCAGCCCGTTCATTGGGTACGCCAGATATTGGCGCAGACGAATTTGCCCCTTCTACGATCGACATGCAGGCAACGGCATTGAATTCACCGTTGACCACGGGTTGCTACAGCGCATCCACACCGGTCAACGTAACGATCAAAAATAATGCTCCAATTACGATTGACTTTTCGGTGAATCCGACCACGGTGACAGTGAACGTTACAGGTGCGATTACGACGACGCTGACCGTCGTAGTCAACTCCGGTACACTTGCAGCTGGCGCTACGCAGGCCGTGGCCATGGGCAACGTGAACATGAGCACCTTGGGAACCTATACCTTCAATGGTTTTACCTCGGTCACCGGTGACGGTGTCACTGTCAATGATGCATTTACAGCGGTGAACATTACAATTTCAGCTGGAACGGTGACTTCCAGTGTGAATACGCTTTGCGTGGGTGGATCGGTCGTGTTGACTGTTACCGGCCAAAATGGCACCATTCAGTGGCAAGGTAGCACGGACGGTGGTACCACTTGGGTCAATGAAACCGGTACCGGCAATACAGCGAGCCCCTATACGGCGAGCCCAACGGACACGACACTTTACCGCGTATTGCTTTGTGGCACCTTTGCCTCCAACACGGTCAACGTGCTTGCGAATCCATTGGTGACACCTACAGTGGTAAACGATACCATTTGCGGTCAAGGTACGGTAACCTTGCAAGCTGCAGGGGCGCCGACCATCAACTGGTACAGCGGCCCAAGTGGTGGTTCGCCACTTGCAACCGGTGGCACTTACAGCCCAACGGTGACGACGACGACGACCTACTATGCAGAAGCCATCAATGGTGGTACCATTTCTGCGGTGGGCTTGGCCAACAACTCCGCGGGCGGTGCACAGCAGAGCTCAACCAACTATCAGATCTTTGATGTGCTTTCGAATACGACCCTCATGGGGGTCTATGTCTACCCTGGAGCAGTAGGTATTGCGAAATTGGAGTGGCGGACAAGCGCCGGCGTTTTGCTGCAGGCAAGTACGTTGACCGTAGGCCCTGGCGATGTTGGCAACCGCACTTATTTCCCCTTGGGCTGGAACTTGGTCCCAGGTACTGCCTACAGATTGCAACAAGATATCACCGGCGTCTCCATGTTCCGCGTGAGCACGGGAACGCTGCCTTATCCCTATACGATTCCAGGTGTCATTTCCATCACGGGTAGTGCCGCTGGCAATACCTTCTGGTATTGGGGATTTGACTGGCAGATCTTGACCGGCTGCCCTGGCCCACGTGTGCCTGTGACTGCAACGGTAACGCCTGCACCATCGGTTTCGATCGCGGTTTCCAACTCGATTTCCTGCAGCGGAGATCCTGTCGAAATGATTGTATCGAGCACCAACCCAACCTATAGCTATGCTTGGACGCCAGGTACGGGTCTGAACAGCACGACCAACGATACTGTGATTTCGACACCGTCGGCGACGACCACGTATATCGTCAACGCCAGCGACAGCATCTCCGGATGCCTTGCAGCCGATACGGTTGTGGTCAACTACATTCCAAAGCCAGTTCCGATTGCAACGGTGACACCCGATACGATCTGTGCAGGCGACAGCATTGCCTTGGCGACGGTAACCAACCCCCTCAACTTCCAAGTTGGTACAGGTACGATTGCGAATTCGTCAACTGGCTATCCAGCACCTTTTGGCAACTTCTATTGGGGTTCACGTCACCAAATGCTGATCCTTGCCTCGGAATTGCAGGCACAAAACATTGGTCCCGGCTTCCTCAACGCGATGTCGTTTGATGTCACGAGCCTGAATGCCGCTGTGCCACATGACAACTTCGAGATCAAGTTGGCATTGACCAATGCCACCGATATCACGGTTTTCCAATCCCCTACGTTTACCTCGGTATTTACTGCTCCAAGTTACTTGCCTGCTGTAGGTGTCGTGGCGATTCCATTTAGCACCAATTTCTATTGGGACGGCAGTTCCAACATTATTGTGGAAACATGCCACAACAATGCCGCGTACGCCGACAACGTGTCCGTGAACCAAAGCACAACAGGGTTTAACTCTACCGTATACTACCGTGCAGATGCTGCCGGTGTTTGCGGTAACAACTCGGTAACGGGTTTCAACGCACAACGCCCCAACATGTACTTCTGGATGTTGGGTAGCTACAGTTATGATTGGAGCCCTAATGCAACCTTGGCTACGCCAACAGCAGCCAACACCGTTGGTATTGCAAATGGCAGCACCAACTTCATTGTTTCGGTGACAGATACCTTGTCCGGTTGCGTGGGTGTCGATACGGCATACGTATTCGCCAATCCATTGCCTGTGATCAACTTGGGCAACGATGGCTACTTCTGCGGAACTTCGACCACTTTGGATGCCGGCAATGCGGGTGCCAATTATGTCTGGAGCACCTTGGACAGTACGCAGACGATCTTCGTGAACACCAATGGTTCCTACAATGTGCAAGTGACCGATACCCTCGGTTGCAGCAACAGCGACACGGTTGCCATCACCTTCACACCGTTCCCTGTGGTGAACCTAGGTGCTGACACCACCACTTGCCAAGGAAATACGATCACCTTGGATGCTGGCATCCCTGGATCTTCCTACAACTGGAGCACCTCCGACAGCACACAGACGATTGCCGTGACTACTACGGGCAGCTACAGCGTCGTCTTGACCGACACCGCTGGTTGTACGGGTAGCGACACCGTCAACGTGACGATCAATGCATTGCCCACTGTTACCGCTAGCGCTGCTTCCGACACGATCTGTAACACCAACAACACGCCGGTCACCCTTACGGGCAGCCCAAGTGGTGGTACCTTCACCGGTACCGGTGTGACAGGCAATCAGTTCTCTGCTCCGACCGCAGGTCCTGGTCTTCAGACCATCACTTACAGCTTCACTGATGGCAATGGTTGCTCCAATACCGCAACAGTGTCCATCTTTGTTGATGTCTGTGCAAGCGTCGCCGACGGCTTCAACGGCTTCAACGTGGGATTGTATCCCAACCCGAACGACGGTCGCTTTACGTTCACCGTTGCGCTGAATGCCGATGCTGAAGTAAGCTACGAAGTGGCCGATGCACGTGGCGTGGTTGTGTTGCGTGACAACAGCGATCAGCCAAGCGGTCTGTACAAGCAGAGCGTGAATCTGAACGACTTCGCTACCGGCGTGTACACCTTGCGTGTCACTGTGGACGGCGTGACTGCCCACAAGCGTTTGGTGGTACAGCGCTAATCGCTGATCCAATGAATTTGAGAAGGGGCTGCACCATTGGTGTGGCCCCTTTTGTTTGAACATAATTGGAGCAGAATTGAGCAGAATCTTTAGATCAGCGAAGCTAATCACACTTTGGGTTGAATTCCTTGGATTGGTGTTTTGGGTGATTTGGGGATGTTCAGCAGTCCCTGAAGCTGCTGTTTCGTTTTGCATTTGGCAATATCGTTGGCACCGACGATCTTCAAGGCAGCATTCATTTTTTCGTATTCAATTCTATCCGCATGCATTTGAAATTCACCGATTTGTTGTTGCTCAGTTTCATGGTCAGTTTCTTACTGCTACTGCTTGCATTGTTGATTCATCCCCAAGAAAAAAGATGGATGCTTGCTGTGACACCAGAGAATTGGCATTTGTACCATGGGAATGTCCTCAACCGGGCAAAGTTTGCATTTGCGCCGTTGCACTTCCGGCAGATTTATCCTCCGGTAACCCCGTTTGCCCTTGGGGTCGTTTTGGCCTTCTTCTTGGTACTGCTCGACCGCTCCATTCTCAATGCGATGTTGAATTTCTCTTTAATCTTGCTGGGAGCTACCTTGGCCTTTGGAGCCGCTTGGTTCGTATTTCTGCGCAATTACCTCAAACTGTACCGCCTGGTTCTGGTTCAGGAGGCTGCGCGAGACCTTGCCAAATTCGGGAACAAAGATGAGGCGATGGCCTTTTTTGATGCTGCAGCGACCAATGAAAGTTTACGGGTCAGGGAAGGTGCATTGATGGGTTACGGCGTTTTGGGAACTGCTGCTGTCATTCCGAAGGTGGAGAAAATGGGCCAAGATCCCAATCCGAGTCTTGCGAAGGATGCCCGCGAGGCCCATCAAATCCTCTTGGAAATGCACAATCTCGGCAAGCCGCTCAGCGTCGCTCCGATCGACAAACTGATTGAACGGATCGTGTACGTCAGGAATCAGCTCTCCAAAAAGTCGGAATACAAACTTCGGGTGAATTACGATGCCAAATTGGAGGATGCCCTCAACAAGATGAATGACATTGTCAGGTCCCAATTCCCTTTGGCACGTGCCTACCCGTTTCTCTACTGTGTTCAATGCATGGCACATGCCGAGAAATTGACCTTTTTTACGCAGGAATGGGTGCGCTGCCACCGCTGTCAGGACGTGTTTGGCCTCATCACGGAGGTTCGTCAAGTGATCGGACAGATTGGCGGCGTCCGCGATTGGGAACTCAAAGACGGCATCCTCAAGGTGAGCCTTTGGGATGCCGACAAGGGTGTCGCCCGTGGTGCGGAGGTGGAATGGATCGAAATCATTGCCGGTCAGCCCTTTGATTACGACTGGGCGGTGAGTGCGGTGGTGGAAAAGATGCATCATTTTCACCCAAGAGCCGATTATTCCCTGCCTGTGAAATTCATCGGTGACATTGTATTGCAGACGAATACCAAGCATGTGTTGGCTTCCCTGGAGCAGAATTTATAGAATTCTCGGAATCACACCGCGGGTTGAATTCTCACGAGATGAGGCGTCGGCGTCCCGCCGAAACGCCGATGCTGCAATTCAGCCTCCGGCTGGCGAAGATTTGAGCAGAATCTTTAGATCAGCGAAGCTAATTTGGGTCCGTTCAGGATGACTTTGTAGAATTTACAGAAACGCACTTTGGCTTGCACTCCTTCGCTCAGTTCTTGCTTCCGCCCGGACTGACGAACCTCATTTCCCAAATCCGTGAAAAATGTTCGTAATTTGAGGGACTGAAAAGGGAATAAGATGCAGCAGATATTCAAGGATTCCGCGCAGCAGGCGCAGTTTGAGCAGGATGGGTACATTGTTCTGGATTTACTGTCGGCAGATGAGGTAGCGCATCTGAAAGACTATTACCTGCAGCATACGCCAGTGGAAAAGCCCTCCTATGGCTTCCATGTGAGCCTGGATGACAAGGACCGGGCGCAATCCATGGCGGCGACGGAGGAATTGTACCGCGTGCTGACCCCCAAAGTGGCCGAGATTTTTCAGGATTTCCAGATTTTCACGGCAAGTTTTGTCATCAAGGAGACGAATCCGAAAGGGGTTGTGCCGCCGCATCAAGACTGGACCTTTGTGGATGAAAGCCAATATTGGTCGGGAACTTTGTGGACGCCGCTCGTCGATGTGGACATGGACAACGGCTGCCTTGGCGTAATCAAGGGAAGCCATAAGTTCTTCAATTGGCCGCGTTGCTCGCCAAGCCCGCAGTTCAAAACGCCGCTGGGCGAGCACATGTTCACCATCTTTCCCTACCTGCAATTGGTGCCGATGAAGGCTGGCCAAACCATCCTCTTTGACAATCGCACCATTCATGGAAGTCCACCCAATACGACCGAGTCGCCGCGTTTGGCCGCCGGAATCGGGGTCACCCACAAGGATGCACAGCTGTTTCACCATTACTTCTTGCCCAACGTGCAGCCGGAGACCATCGAGGTATTTGCCATCCAACGCGAATTTTTCCTGCACTACAACAACGGCGGTCTGAGCGATCTGCACAACAACGGCGGCACCATCGAAGGATGGGAAAGCGTCGCAAAATACCCGATCACCTTGCCCAAATTCACGGTTGAGGAGATGCAAAACCTGATCAAAAGCCATCCGGGGAATGTCATGAACGTCGAACTGATTGAAAAATTGGCGCGGCTATTCAACTACAACCTCGACGGCACCAAAAAGGAAGAACCTGCACCGGCTCCGCAAACCGTTCCCCAAACCCAAACCGCGTCAGCTGTTGCCCAACCCGAAAAACGAGGCTTTTTCAGCCGCCTATTCTCTAGAAAATGATTACATCCGCCGCAAGAACGCAGATTTTCAAACGTCCGGAGCAGCACCTTGCCTTCGAACGCGATGGTTTTGTGGTCTTGGATTTCTTTGAACAGGAGGAAATCGCGGCGATGTTGGCCCACTTCGAATCGCTGCGCCCCGAAGGCCTGAAGGGTTTTTATACCACGACCTTCGACAATGACCCCGAATACCGCACCAAGGTCGACTTGGCCTTGCGCGGCGTGTTTGATCGGCCCGTTTCGGAGAATTTCATCCACTACAAATACTTCTTCTCGTCGTTCATCGCCAAGGCGCCCGACCCCAAAAGCGAATTGATCCTGCACCAAGACATGACCTTGGTCGACGAAGCGAAGTACCCGGGACTGAACATCTGGGCGCCGCTCGTGGATTTGACCATGGAAAATGGCCCGATTTACGTTTTGCCCGGGAGCCATCGGCTCAAACCCACCTACAGAGGCAGTTCATTGCCAGACATTTACGATGGCATCGAAAAGGAAGTCATTTCCGTGATGACCCCGCTGTTGCTCAAGGCCGGGCAGGCCGTTGCCTTCGATCAGAGTGTCTTGCATTATTCCCCGGCCAATCTCTCAGGCAAGGAACGCATCGTCGTCAACACCTTCATTTCCAACGAAGCAGCCAAGATCCGGATTTGTTTTCACGACAAGGAAAAGGCGCCCGACAAGGTGGAAATCTTCGCGCAGGCGGATGACTTTTTGCGGTTTTATACCGGCTTTGGCACCGATATTTTCAAGCGTCCGACAATCGGGGAAAGCTTGGGCTACTTTGATTACGACTTCCCCAAGGTGACCCTCGCCGAATTGGAAGCGAAGTATGGCAAAACCGATCCGGCACGCAAGGCGGGGCAAGGGCGCAACAATGCCGTTCCGCCGATATTCGTGAATACGGACTTGCAGCGGCAGTTTGACGAGGATGGATTTGTGCAGCTTCCGCTTTTGTCGGCAGACGATGTGAAGCTGCTCCGCGAATTGTATTTCCATTATTTCCCGGAATCCCCGCAAGCCTTTCACAGCAGCAGCTATTTGCCTGATTTCCCGCGAAAAAAGGAGATGAGCAATGCCATCGTGGACATTTTCAGGCCCCGGTTGGATGCGATTTTCCAGAATTTTTTCTACTTCGGATCAGCCTTTCTGACGAAGAATACCGGCAAAAACAGCCTCATGCCGATGCATCAGGACTGGACGATTGTCGACGAAAAGCGATTTGTGGCGGTGAATATCTGGACGCCCTTGCAAGATGCCGATGCCCACAACGGCGGATTGCAGGTTTTGCGCGGTAGCCACCGCTATTTGCCCGTTTTGCGCTGCCCGACGATTCCGTTTTTCTTTGAAGACGTCAAATCCGAAATGGCCGAAAACCTCACGCAACTCGACGTCAAAGCCGGCCATGCCGTGGTGCTCAACCAAGCATTGATCCATGCAAGTCCGCCGAATATGAGCGATCAAATGCGCCTCGCGATCACCACAGGCATCAAAACCGCCAATGCCCCGATGCGCTTCCATTATCAATCCGCCCCTGGCGAATTGGAAGTTTTTGCGATGGACGACGACTTCCTGCTGCGCTTCGAAGAGTTTCACAAGGATATTTATGAGCGGCCAAAGTTTGGGGAATCGATCGGTAAAATTCCGTTTGTGCAGGCACACCCGGGACGGGAAGCGTTGATTGAAATGATCCGGAAAAGCGGGGGGAGAAGTTCAGATTTGAGTGCGAGTGTGAGAGCGGAGGTAAAAAAGCAGAGCTTTTTTCAGCGGCTGTTTGGGCGATGAGACCCTTTGGATATCAAAAAATATTTGGTATCTTATGACATATTCCGTCTTTCATATATCCGGATTATGATCAAAAAAGGTCTTGTTACCATTGCTTTTGCTTGTCTTTTTTCTTTTTGCCTTCTGGGACAGCCTTGCGCCGTTCCCTACCTGAACCCTGCTGCCAATTTTACAGAGGTATGCTCAGTAACGGGTTCCACCACCTATGCCATTGTCGTCACTGCCGCCTCTGACAGTACGCTCTCCATCAACGGTTTGTATATGGAGCCTACTGGATATGTCATCGCTGATATTGACTGCAATGGCAACAGTTTTTCCTTTGCCTATCAGGCCCAAGCTCCGACGTATTTTCTCACTGGCCAAGGTTTCATCAGCGGCCAAACCGTTTCGATTGCCTATAGCGTTTTTCACGCGAGCGATTCCACCTTTTTGGAAGCCTGCAATGGTTCCTATGGTCCTGGCTCGGTCGGATTGAATACGCAGCCTTCATCCACCGAGCTTTTCTTGTATCCCAATCCTGCAAGCAGCAAGGTCAATGTTGCAATTTCAGGCGCCGATAAGCCCACAGGTTCCTGGTATTGCGAATTGCACGACTTGCAGGGACGATTGGTCACCCGGCAGACTTTCGCATCCAGCGACACTCAAGTCATGGAGCTGGAAAAAATCCCTTCCGGGCTTTACTTGGCAACCGTTGGGACTCATCTGGACGAATTGGCGCATCGTGTTTTAGTGGTGAAGTGATTACTTTTTGCGAGCACACTGTTTCCGAAATAGTCGTCTATTCTGAAATTGGTTTTTATGTTCATGATCATTTGATGGTTATTGGTAGGGACAGGTCGCGACCTGTCCCTACCAATAACCGATTCAATGTCAATAATATACAAAAATATAAGCAGCAGTCGCAGCCAAGAACTACCGAATTCTGACGACAAAAATTGCATTAATGTCTTCGTGGCTAAAATCCAATAAAACCACGTAGAATCACCCACATTTCCTATCTTGCCCCAACAATGGTACGCCCCAGTTCCCCCACCGCCCTCATATTTTTCAGCAGAAGTGCTGAACAGGAGGGCATTGCCAAGCCTTGGCTGGGCAACGGGAACAAACGCACCAACGCTGCAATTGCAAGGCTCCTGATCGAAAAAGCCAAGGCCAACGTGCAGCAATCCGGTTTGGATGTCTTTCATTTTGACGAGCGGTTGCAACGCGGGGAGGATTTCGGGGCACGTCTTTCGAATGCGTTTGCGGATGTGTTTGCGCTGGGCTATTCCTCGGCCGTGGCCGTGGGCAATGACAGTCCCGAGCTCGGGACCCTCGATTGGGAAGGGCTGCAAGCGTCCTTGAACCAAGGCCAATCCGTGATCGGCCCCACCTTGCGCGGCGGCGCCTACCTCATTGGTTTGCAAGCAAATGCATTCGATGCGGAAGCTTTTGCGGCACTGCCTTGGCAGACCCGCGACGTGTATGCGCACCTCTCGGCCTACCTGCATGCGACACATGCGCAAGCCCCGACCGAATTGGCCTGCATGCGGGACCTCAATTCGGCAAGGGACCTCCAAGTTTATGTACAAACCCGTACTGACGGATTTGCATTTTGCCTTTCGTTGCTGCTGGTCGCCCATCGAACCCGGACGGAATTCGCCGAAAATCAATACATTACGCATACCACAAATCCGAGGCCGCAGCGTGGCCCGCCTGCTGGAATTCTCCTCGAATTCTAGCTTTGACTGCGCCGCTTGAAGGCCGCATTTCCGATAGCTGGAAATCGAGGGCATCGCCCAGGACCTTTTTCAGTTTCGGATTTCCAAAATTTCATTCGGATGAATATCCATTTGCAGGATTTGCGGTTACGCACGTTTGTGTCTATGCAAACCATTTTTCGGGGCTTGTTCCTCGCAATGCTGGCCTTGCTTTTGCCTCAATTTTCTTTGGCGCAAGAGACCTCGGGAACACTGCGGGGCACGGTGACGGACAGTTTGGGTGTACCCGTTCCAAATGCGACGGTCAAGGTTTTTCAGCGTTCCACGGGCGCGGTATTCGGGACTTTGACGCAGCAAGACGGATTTTTTGTGCTCAATCAGCTCCAACCCGACAATAGTTATCGATTGCAAGTGGAAGCGATTGATTTTCAGGTTTTCGCAGAGGAAAATATTGCGATTGCCCTTGGGCGTTCCACAATATTTGACGTACGATTGAAGGCCAAGAGCTATACTTTGGACGCGATTGTGATCACGACAGACGATCAAGATCCGATCAAAAATCCCAAAAAGGGCAATGAAAATACGCTCAAAGGTGAATTGATCAGCCGTCTGCCAACGCTCAACCGCAGCATTCAAGATGCAACGCGGGTGTTGCCGGAGGTGAATCAAAATTCATTCGGAGGGGCCAATTACCGGTTCAATAACCTGAGCATCGACGGAAGTGCGACCAACGATGTGCTTGGTTTTCAGGAGCCTGCAAGCGGAGCGGCCGGTTCGACAGCATCGGGCACACCCGGCGGACTTGCGGGCACGCAGCCCATTGGTTACGGCGCGATCAGTGCGCTGTCGATCAAAACCGCTCCCTTTGACGTGAGTTATGGCAATTTCACCGGGGCAAGCATCAATGCCGTGACCAAAAGCGGAACCAATACCCTGAAAGGCGATGTTTATGGATTCGGCCGAAATCAAGTGCTGCTCGGGCGGCGTGCCAATGGCGAATTGCAACCGGATGCCGCATTTGGCGATGCCCAAACAGGTTTTAGCCTTGGCGGACCTCTGGTCAAGGACAAGCTGTTTTTCTTTGCCAATGCCGAGTATGCCACACGTCGCGAGCCCGTTCTGAATGGTCCCGGAACGGCCGAATCCGACATTCCGATGGCCGTGGTGCAGGAAATTGCAGATACCATGATTGCGCGCTATGGCTACGACCCGGGGGCAATGGAAAATGTAAAATTGGATGCGCGCAGCCTGAAATTATTCGGTCGAATGGACTTCAATATTTCAGCAAAGCACAAGTTGACCTTGCGCGACAATTATGTACGTGGCTTTGCAGACAGGCTCGAATGGACGCCTAATTTCTTCAATTTTGGCAATCAAGGGTACCGACATACTTCGCATACCAACAGCGTCGTCGCCGAGTTGCGCAGCAGCCTGAAAGCCAATTTCTACAACAAAATGACCGTTTCGCAGACGACGGTCGTCGATGGTCGCAGCTTCGACGGTCGCGTCTTTCCGCATATTGAGATCAACTACAATACCGCAAATACCATTTTTGCAGGTACTTACCGCGAGGCGGCAATTTACGGGCTCACGCTCAATACCACTCAATTCGCAGACAATCTCACGTTTTACAAGAACCGCCATATTTTCACCGGCGGACTTTCGGCGGAATTCAACCGTATCGAATACCGTTTTCTTACGGCTTGGAACGGACGTTGGCAATACAAATCGCCGCAGGATTTTTTTGATGACCAACCCAACCGCGTGCGCGGCGTGTACAATGTCGGCAACAATGATTTTGGCTTCAACCGAGATCAGCCAAGCGCTGCTTACAGCGTTTTGCTCGCCGGATTTTATGCCCAAGACGAGATTCGGGTGAATTCGCAACTGAGTCTGACCGCAGGCCTACGGGCTGATTTACAGCAGCATCCCGGAGAATTTCCGATGAATGCAGACTTGCATGCCACACCTGCATTCGCTGGCTACAACAATAAAATACATTCTCGTCCACAGCTGAATCCGCGTTTGGGTTTCAATTGGGTGCTCGACAAACAACAATCGGTTTTGGTGCGCGGCGGTTCGGGACTGTTTACGGGCCGAATTCCTTTTGTTTGGTATGCTTATGTACACTACATCTCCGGAACGCAATATTTTAACATCGATCTCAAACCCTCGGGGCCATTGCCGTTGACGGAGAATCTCGCCGATTTGGCGGCGCAGCAGCCGGGTTTGACGGAAATCAACTTGGTGGACAATGATTTCACCTTGCCGCGCGATTGGAAAACCAATTTGGCATTCGACATCAAACTCCCGGCCAAAACCTTTCTGAGCATCGAAGGGACGTACACCAAAGTCTTGTCAGGCTTGCTGTTTCAATCCATCAATTTCAAGGATTCCGTGGGCAATTTTTCCGGGGCAGATGACCGCCCTTATTACCTTGCAACGGGTTCGGCGATCAAGCTCAATCCCAATTTCACCAATGTTTTTCTGCTCACGAATGTAGATCAGGGTTACAGGTACAATATCAGCTTGAACCTTACCAAGCGCACCAAAAGCTACACAGGATCAATTGGTTATACCTTCGGAGAAAGCAAGGACATCAGCAGTACCGTCCGCAATTCACATGCCGCAAACTTCGAATGGAACCAATCGGTGGTGGCCAATTCGCCGCAGCTTGCCTATTCCAATTTTGATTTGCGCCACAAGGCCGTGACCTACCACATGATCGAACGATCCACGAAAATCGGCAAGTTTTCTCTAATGGCGATTTATTCGATGCGGTCGGGAAACCCGTTTTCCTTTGTGTATGAAGGCGATATGAACCGCGACGGATCGGCTAAAAACGACCTTTTTTACATTCCACGGGACGCATCCGAGATTCGTTTGCAACCCATTTTGGATGCCAATGGTGTCGAAATCGTCAGCGCAGCTGCACAATGGACGCAGTTGGATGCCTACATTTCAGGCAACGAATATCTGCGCAATCACCGCGGACAAATTGCCGAACGAAATGGCGCAAGGACCCCGTGGAACCATCAACTGGATTTCCGATTCGGATACAACAAACCACTTTTACACGGGAAGCATCACCTGCAGGTGACGTTGGACCTGATCAATGCAGGCAACCTTGTTTCCAAAACTTGGGGCAATCAGTATTTTGTACCCAATGTCCAGAATGCAGGCTTCGGACTCATGGATTTCATCAAAATCCAAAATGGCGAACCCGTTTTTCAATTCAAAAACCCGGGAGGTACACCTTGGCAGATTGATCCGCTGAATTCGCGTTGGCAGGCGCAGTTGGGGTTGCAGTACAGCTTTTGAGGAACATCGGCTGCCATGCCCGTTTCCACATTTGCTTCGAAATTGGATCGGTGCTCTTCCAAAAGCATCAATCCAAAACGACGGAGAAGGCACTGCCTATTCCCCAATATCCTCGTTCCAGAGCTCGGGTTTGGCGGCAATGAAGTCCTCCATCATCTTCACGCATTCGGGTAGGTCGAGGTCGATCACCTCCACGCCGTGGCTACGCATAAATTCCACCGCGCCAGGGAATGTCCGCGATTCGCCGACGATCACCTTCGGGATCTTGAACTGCACGATTGTTCCCGCACACATATAGCAGGGCATAAGGGTGCTATAAATCACCGTATTGCGGTAGCTGCCGATGCGTCCCGCATTGTTCAGGCAATCCATTTCCCCATGCAGGATGGGATTTTGTTCCTGCACCCGTTTGTTATGACCCGTAGCTACCAATTTCCCGTCCTTGACCAGCACCGAACCAATCGGAATACCACCCTGTGAAAGCCCTAACTTTGCCTCGTCAATGGCGAGACGCATGAATTCATCCATAATCAATTGTTGTTGTGAACAATTAGAAATGAAAAATTAGAAATTAGAAATGGACTGCAATTTCTCATTTAGCTGCGCTGAACTTCATTTCTCAATTAGCTTCGCTGATGTGCTTCGCAGTTCTCAATTCTCAATTCTCAATTCTCAATTCTCAATTCCTCCGCATCTTAATCGCATCCTCCACCGTAGGCACATGATGGCCATTTCCGCCCGCTCGTTCATCGTTGAAGGTCGTCGGAATCGTGCCAGCAGCGGTGCGCTGCTCCCAGCTCAGGAATTCCTTGCCGTCGTCGCGTTTCTCCATCGTAATGCATTGCTCGACAGGGCAGACCAGCGAACAAAGGTTGCAGCCCACGCAATTTTCTTCGATGATGCTCGGCACGCGGCTGCCGTCTGTCGGGAGGGCAATCGCTTGGTGGGCACCATCGTCACAAGCCGTATAGCACAATTGGCAGCCGATGCACTTGTCTTTATTGATTTCGGCGACGACTTTGTGCTTGAGGTTGAGCTCTTTCCACTCCACCTGCCGTGGCAGGGCCTTGCCGCACATCTCCGCAATATTTCGGAAGCCTTTTTCATCCATGTAGCGCTCCAAACCCGGCAACATCTCGCGGATGATGCCAAATCCGTAGTGCATTACCGCCGTGCAAACCTGCAGCGAACTCGCGCCCAACAGGATAAATTCGGCGGCGTCGCGCCAGTTTTCGATGCCGCCAATACCCGAGATGGGGACATTGATCTCGGGATGCTGCGCGCAATCCTTGAGCATATTGAGGGCAATCGGCTTGACTGCCGGACCGCAATAGCCGCCGTTGGTACTCAATCCGTCCACTTCAGGATAGGCGGTGAGGGTATCGAGGTTGATACCCACGATGCTTTTGATTGTATTGATCAACGAAAGCGCATTGGTGCCACCTTGGACTGCAGCAAGTGCGGGATCCGTAATATGCGAAATATTGGGCGTGAGCTTCGTAATCACTGGAATTTTAGCCACTTCCATGACCCATCCGACGATGATTTTGAGCACCTCGGGATCCTGCCCGACGGCGCTGCCCATCCCGCGCTCACACATGCCATGCGGGCATCCGAAGTTCAATTCGATGCCATCTGCGCCGGCATTTTGGACGTCCTTCACGATCTGATGCCATTCTTCGCGGCTCTCGACCATAAGCGAGGCAATCACGGCATGGTTGGGAAAATGTTTTTTGACCTGCTCAATCTCGCGCAAATTGTCGGCGAGGGTGCGGTCGGTGATCAATTCGATGTTGTTGAAGCCCGCCATGCGGGTATTGCGGTAATTGACTGCGCCGTAACGGCTCGAAACATTGACCACCGGCACGCCGAGGGTCTTCCAAACCGCGCCGCCCCAGCCCGCGTCGAAGGCTTTCATCACTTGATAGCCGCTGTTTGCAGGCGGCGCGGAAGCCAACCAAAATGGATTCGGTGCCTTGATTCCCGCGAAATTGATGCTCAAATCTGCCATAATATTAATTTTCTGGCATTGTCCCCGTGTAGGGACAGGTCGCGACCTGTCCCTACACGGGGGACAATGGATTTTATTTCATGAATATAGAATGTATCCCTTTCGCCGCCGCCTTGCCTTCGGCTGCGGCATTCACGACCTCAGCGCCGCCATTGACGGCATCGCCGCCCGCAAAATACTGCGGATTGACGCACTGACCATGCGCATTCACCTTGATTTTGCCGCTTCCGTCAAACAATTCGCCCTTAATTTGTGACAAAAGCGACTTCTGTTTTTCTTGTCCCGTTGCCAAAATCACCATGTCGCAAGACACTACAAATTCCGAACCTGCAATTTCCTTGACTTGGCCATCCACGACTTCCGTCCGAATGAATTTGACGCCTTCCGCCTTTACATTTCCAACAATTTCAACGGGTTGGGCAGAAAATAAGCCACGCACGCCGACACCTTTCGCGAGGTCGTATTCGAATTCATAAGCGCCCATGTCGGCTTTGGGGCGGCGGTAGGCGAGGGTCACTTCCGATGCGCCCAAGCGCGCGCTTTCGCTTGCAGCGTCCATGGCCGTATTACCACCCCCGATCACGACCACGCGCTCGGGAATGTGTACATCCGAATGCGCAAAGCGCAGGTGCTCAATGAATTCGGTTGCGCCGGTCACGCCGGGCAAATTTTCACCCTTCAATCCCAAAGCACGCGTTTTCCCAAGACCGATTCCCAGGAATATCGCATTGTAGCCACGCTCCAGGCGCTCGAAATCCTCGGGAGCCTCAATCGGTGATTCGTAATACACACGATAACCAAATTGCGCTTGCAAATAGGCCATTTCGTCGAGTGCCTCGGCATTCGTGATTTTGTAGGGTGCGACACCGTAAACCGTCAATCCGGAAGGCTGAGCTTTGGCTTCGAAAACATCAACTTCATAACCCAGCAACCGCAATTCGCAGGCACAAGCAATGCCAGACGGACCGGCCCCGATGACCGCAACTTTTTTGCCATTCGAAGGAGCCAAATCAAACAATTTCTTATTGGCCGCAATGGCCGCGGAAGTTGCATGGGCCTGCAAACGACCGATCTCCAAGGGCTTGACATCCTGATGATTGTAAACGCAGCTACCTTCGCAGAGGACCTCCGTCGGACAGACCTTGCCGCAGGCATGACCAAAGAAATTGCTTTCGTAAATTGTCTTGGCCGCGCCATCCAAATTGCCCGTATTGATCTGCCGGATGAAAAGCGGAATGTCAATCCCCGTAGGGCAGGCGTTCACACAAGGTGCATCATAACAAAACAGGCAACGGCTGCTTTCATAATAAGCCTCCGTGGCATTCATAAGCGGCTTCAGTTGCGCAAAATTTTGCTCAAACTCAGCCTCATTTTGTGGTGTTTTGAATTCTCCCATCATATACTCAGTTAGCAATTAGCGGTTAGCAATTAGCAGTTTACAGCATTCTTTCGAACTGCTAACTGCTACTTGCTAACTGCTCACTACGCATTACAGCTCCGTCAATTTCCCATAAGTTTCCGGCCTGCGATCCCTGAAAAACTGCCATGTGGAACGCACTTCCTCGATCATGTCGAGGTCAAATTCGGCGACGAGCAATTCATCATTGTCTTCGCTTGCTTGTGCAAAAATCTGGCCGCGTGGATCGACAAAATAGCTTGTGCCGTAGAATTTGCCCAGATTCCAGGGTTTTTCAGTGCCGACACGGTTGATGCATCCCATGAAATAACCGTTCGCGGCAGCATGCGCGGGTTGCTCAAGTTTCCAGAGATATTGGCTCAAGCCTGCGACGGTGGCACTCGGGTTGTACACGATTTCCGCGCCGTTCAAACCGAGGCAGCGGGCACCATCCGGGAAGTGGCGGTCATAACAAATATATACCCCCACCTTGGCATACGCCGTTTGAAAAACGGGATAACCAAGATTGCCGGGTTTGAAGAAAAATTTCTCCCAAAATCCGCTCGTATGCGGGATATGGTTTTTGCGGTATTTGCCGAGGTATTTGCCATCGGCATCGATCACGGCCGCGGTATTGTAAAGAAAGCCCGCGCTTTCCTTTTCATACACAGGCACCACGATGACCATGCCGTATTTTTTGGCATAAACGGCAAGCCGTTCCGTGGTCGGACCCGGCACAGCTTCGGCACTTGCATACCAAAGTTTGTCCTGACCGGGGCAGAAATAGGGCGTATTGAAAATCTCTTGCAAACAGAGGATTTGGACCCCTTCCTGACCTGCCTTCTCGATGTAGGGAATGTGTTTCTCGTACATCGCCTCGACGATTTGCTCAATCGAACCTTCGCCTTCGGTCATGGGAAGACTCATTTGGATGAGTCCGGATTTTACTTTTCTAGGCATATATCTTCTATCTTTTCAAATGATCGATTTTGGGAAGCAAATTTTTGCTCCATACACTATCAAAATGGAAGATTGGAGGAATTTGGGAGAAAAGCAAGTGCGATTCGCCCTTTCCGTGCAGGATTCGGATTCCTCCATGCGGAATGGTTCATGGTCAAGGGGTTTGGTTCGTGCAATCGCTGAAGGTCAATCGCTCGCCCTACAGATCAGCGGGTTTGACAAACCGCAATGTGACAAATCCATCACGGAGTGGACCTTCATGATACGGATTGGGTAACGGATCCATCAGGTGGCTTTCATCGATGTTGTTTTCCGTATACGCTCGATGTATGATGAGCTCATTGATTTGATTGACAGCGAGTTGCTGTAATCTTTCGATCGTATTGGATGAAGGTGTGCCATTGGGACCATGAACTTTGATTTGGAGCTTGTAAATCCAATCGGCATTGGCCATGCCGGCGAACCGGAAATCATTGGCAACAAACCATTCCTCGGAAAATTGCTTGCGGCCGTTGAGGGTCAGCGTGTCGCCCGCATCGGGAATTTCGTCATCGATTCCCACAAGGTATTGAGCGTAATCGGGTTGCGAACAAGTGTAGAAAAAGTCAGGCAGGGGACTGGAAAGCACGGTATTGCTATCCTTTGGATTCACCAACCATTCGCCGCGCCCGATCGCGCAAAGTTTGAGTTCGAAAAATATTGCTTTGAACGTAGTTTCGTCCATCCATTGATGCACCCACGGAACCATAAAAAAGTCATCCGGCAACGTGTCGATGGGAGAGGCTTGCGGATTCGAAAAGATGAGTCCCTTGCGATCAGTTGCAACAAAATCCACGCTGCACCACAATTTCCCTTCAGCATCGAAATTGCCCTTCGAATAGTCGCTGTGGTAACAAATGGAATACTCCAATTCCGTGCGAATCGTCCCGGAATCGCCATGTTGCCGCAGCTCCTCACGGGTCAATTGGTTGCTGACCGTGTTCAGATTGATCTCGCGGGATGGACCATTTTTCCATTGAATGGTCATCACCGCCTTCGTTTCGAGGCTTTTCGGACGCTGACGATGGCTGCATCCCGTGCAAAGCAGCAAGAACAGAACCCCGACAAAAAGCCAGCGCGATGTTTTCATATTCCAAGGCTATGTATTTTCCCATTCAAAGGCAAGAGAATGCAATTCAACAACAGCATGAAACTCGGCCATCCAACACTGGAATTCCATACGGTCGATAGCTGCTGCTGGAATTGTATTGAGGTCTGTGACCGATATTGTGGGTGAACGTTGCAACTGGAATGATTTCCCCAGCATTCGGCGTCTCTGTCGTCGAACGGTTCAGATTTTGTTTAACAACGTTTTCCTCAAAGCTTTTCCGCAAACGCCTTGGCGATCGCACTTTGCAGACTTTCCTTCCATTTGCTGTCACTCCGAATGTACACTGCCGGGCAGCCCATCCAAGCGGTGACCTCCAAGGATTGTGGACCTTTGACCTGTATATTGCTCCGGATCAAATGCTCCCATTCGCCTTCCGGAAAATAGGCTGGGACTTTCACTTTTTCTGGATCCTTGGTGGTGTGCAACCATACATTCGGAATCACCAGGATGTCACGCCCCAAGAGATATTCGTATTTCAAATCAAGTACATTGGGATCCTCCGGATAATGCAGCCACAAATGTCGGATCATCGGCCAGCCTTTTTCATGCGCTTCGACATTGAGGGCTTTCAAATAATCCCCTAAGGCATCATGGGCTTTGGCCATGCGCAAAAATCCGGGATGCGGTTTTGTCAGTCCCCAGACTTGGTCGTCGCGTTTCAGCAATCCTTCGTGCGTCCGAAAAATGGGCGTGAAGGCCGCAAATTCGGCCCATCGCTCCATCAGGATGAAACTTCGGTCGATGTGCAGCATGCCGTTGGAAACATTGGTATAGCCGCCGAGATCGCTGTGGTTGATGGCGATTCCACTCATTCCGGAGGAAATCATGGCAGTGACGGCCGAGGGAAGTCCGTCGTTTTCGCCCCAGGATGTCATTTGGTCGCCCGCCCAATATGTCGATGCATATTGTCCTGCACCTAAATATCCGGAGCGGCTGAAATAAACATAATCTTCGGGATGCCCCGTGCTTTCGATCGCCATGCGGTTGACTTGTTGCCAGCGAATGGGATAATCATTGTGCGCTGCAATACTGCCTTCGTGCTTTGCCTTGTTGCCTTTGGAATCGGATGCGACCGGGTACCATTCGGCAAAATCAGCCATCCATCCAGAAAAACCAATGTCGATCATGTTCTTGCGAATCATCTCGGACAACATTTTGCGGGTCGCCGGATCGTGCAATTCGAATTGAAAAGCATCGAAACCACCCACCGGGAACAGTCGCGGAAGACCTTGAATGTCTTTGACCAGAAACTGCGCCAATGAATCCGCCCAATGGCTTTCAGCTTTCAAAAACGGATTGATATAACCCAAGACTTTGATTCCGGCAGCGTTTTTGGCCGTTATCCATTGTTGGATCCGCGGATATTGCACCGTATCAGCTTCCCAATGCCATTGCAAGCGACTTCCGAATTGCGTTTGCCGCTTTCCGACCCAGTCTTGGATCCAAATTGCGGCCAATTTACAGCCAAACGCCTGCAAGCGGGCGACGCGTTCATCCACCTGTTTTGCACCGCCTTGAATGCCCAACCATGTCCCCCAAGCCCAGTCCGGCAAAATGGGAAATCGCCCGTTGATCGTGCTGAAGGCCTCCAAAATATCCAAAGGTTGCGGCTTTTGCCAGATGACGAGCGTGAGGCTTGCCTCCATCGCATCAATTTCCACGCGATCGGGTTTGCTGAAATCCAGCTGCGAAGGGCTTCCGCCTGTCACCGCAATTCCCTTGCCTTCGGTCGTCATGTAAAACGGAATCGGGCAATAGGTCGAAAATTCATTTCCGGCCACACCCGCCAACCGTGTGAAAGGCGTGATTTTGGGGTCGCCGCGTCCGATTCCGTTTTCCTCGACAATCATCGGAACCTTGTGTCCCTGCAAATTGAGGTGGCTGAATTGTTCTCCGCCGCCGAAGATATGGGCTGCCGAAGATTGAACGTAACGCAGGATCAAGCGGTCGGTTGTAGGCGATTCGGCGACGGGCAGAACCTTGAGCTGCAAGTGGTCTTCGGTCGGATGCGTCACCAGCATTTTTGCCTGCATCTTGGTTTTTCCATTCGCAAGCTGGATAAAAACGGTGATTGCACGCCCCGAATGGGTCACCACCGAGTCAATGGCGTCAAACCGAAATGGCTTCAGCAGGTGATCTTTCAACTTGAAGGAACCCATTCGCTGTTTGATGGATGATTTCCCATCCGCAGCAATCAGCCAATCTTCTCCCAAAGGAAATGCGATCGCAGGTTGGCTTTTTCCCGGCAACCAAAAGGACAATTCGGCGCTCGTTTGACGCACTTGGATTTGCGCAGAAACTTCCGACCTTGCTGCCAACAGGATTGCCAGAAATGCCAGTATACCAAGCTTGATATTGTAATTTGACAAGTGCATTTTTAAACTGGATTTCGCTGAACGATACCATTGATCATGACCACTTTTTCGCCGACCACCGTACGCGAAGGAATGATGATTCGCCGGTTTTGGGTTCGGTTCCGGACCCCTGACCTGCATCGCAGCAAAGGGGCAAAAAGGCAGGCATTCGTGTGGAGCGTATTCAAAACGAAGTCTGAAATGTAAAATGCTGGACATCAGACGCTATTCCACCTGCAGCTCGGTAAAAGTCCAAGGCATGTTGATCTTCGACATCCGCAGCCACAAAAACCGCACGGAATCCATTTTTCTTCGCATAATTTTGAAGCGCCCGCAAGAGCTTCATTCCTAGTCCTTGACGCTGATATTTCTGCCTGACGGCAATGTCATAAAGGAAAAGTTCCTTTTCCTGATTGCGGTAACAATGTAGGACATAGGCTGTGAGTCCACCCGCCAATTCATTGTCGCAATAGACATTGTACACGACGAGCATTTCGCTGAAGAGCAATTTTGACAAATAGGAAAGGCTAGCGGTCGGTGGAGTTTCGTTCTCAAAGACTTCTTGAAACAGGAATGTCAGCGCGCGGAGAGCCTCTGCATCGTTCCTGCCCAGCCGTTGCACTTGGATGTGGCTAGGGATGGGCGGCTTCTCGGTGTCCACGGATGTTTCTTGGGAGGTGGTTTTTGCAACTGCTTCGAATTCAATTTTATACATCCTCAATTGGGCCTGCACAGCAATGATGTTCTGTTGCAATTGGAATGTAAACCATTGTTGGCGGTATTTCCCGGAATTGTCTATTTCGTACCTGAATTTGGCGAATGGCTTACTGCTACGAAGTGCTTTCCACAAGCGATCCTGGACAGCAGAATCGCTGAGAGATTCCACAAAGGCTTCCATTACGGCATAATCTTCGCGGCTGTCCAAGGGTTCGATTTCCTTCCAAGTCTTGAGTGCCTTCTTGTAGCGGGCCTTCTCCACCTTGCCTTCTTCGCCGCCAATACTGCTGAAATATTCCTTTTCATCGAAATCTCCAGAGTCGAAATTCAACCAAAATGCGACTTCCCCGGTGATGGGATCGATGAAGCAACGTTCATGCGAATCTAAACGTTCCGCGATTTCCTTCACCTGTTGAGCTGTGAGTGCATTCATGTTTCAAGCCGTTGGACATTTTCGTTGCCCACCAAGGCAAAAGTATAAATTCTGGGGAGAAAAGAAGTGTTGGAAAAGGCAATTGGCATTTCCCCGCCGACTCATCCACCCTTACAAATCCGAAAATGAAATCACCTGGATATTTTTCTTTTCCAGAAAGGGTCGCAGGAATTCACGGGTGACGATCGCCGTTTCCTGCTCGCGGTAGGGGAGATAATGTTTGTCGATGCCCTTGCCCAATTCCTTGGGATGACAATTTTGGCCGAGGTGAAGCATCAACTCCGAAGTGCCCGGTGGCAGGTGGTTGAGAATGTCCAACATATTTTGTGACGTAGGATTCCCGTAAAAATAATCAATCAAATGGTCGGGGTGTTTGATTTCCCTTTCCTTCAATTGTTGCAATCGTTCAAGCATCCATTCGGATTTGAAATGCCGGGCAATGCGGACGGCCTTTACGGGATGGCGCAAGATGAAATTGCGCGCTAGCTTCCGCCCTACGACTTGTGTTCCAGGCTTTTTGAAGGTTGTTTTGTCCAGCATCGAATGCGCAATCGGATTCCGTACCGGGACACCGTAATCCTTGGCCAATTGCATCACCACTTCAAAAAATGGTGCATACAAGGCCAAAATATTGTACTGATAACTCAAATGGTCAAGCCTTGCCCCTGACTTTAGAAATTCCTCGATTTGTGCGCGCAATTCTATTTCCAATTCAGTCAGCGACATCCGTTTCAGCCGCGCCATGATACGTTGGATCTTGTAGAATTGTGCGTCTTTGTCCAACAAGGTCGGGATGCTCTCCTTGGGCGAAAGCGGATAACCCGAGGTGATGTTCAAGTGAACGCCGATATTGAGCTTGGGATATGTGGCTGTTGCTTGCCGAATCGTCTCCGCGGCACCGGAAAAGGTCGTCATGGCGGTGAACGTATTCACGATGCCCTGGGAAAACCCCAGCATCGAACCTGCATCGATGCAACGAGCGCAGCAAAAATCGTCGGCTGTCAAGATCAAATAACGCGTTTCAGGATAGGGTTCGATGTTCTTGAGCTGCAAAAAGGGATAAGTCGCGAATTCCGATTGAATCCGCAGCCAATCCCTTTTGGAAAGGGGAGGTGCCTTTTTCAACAACATTGGCCTCAACATGATCGCAACAAACGCTTACCCATGTACAAATCAACAGCAATTGTAGGGAATCACAAGCTGAGAATGGGCCAATGGACACTGTTTTTGGCTTATTTTGCCAATTGCAATCTGTAAATGCTTATTGGGTTCCGTTTACTTCCGCTTCACAAACTGCCCATACCCCTTTGCGACCTTCACTTCCCCGTCTTCAATGGCCACTTGCCCGCGCAGGAGGACCGTTTCCGTTTTTCCGGTGACTTTCCAGCCTTCGTAGGCGCTGTAGTCCACATGCATGTGATGGGAAGCCACGCCCAACGTATGTTCCTTCTTCGGGTCGAAGATCACAATATCCGCATCCGAACCCGGTGCAATCGTGCCCTTTTTGGGGAACATGCCGAAGATCTTGGCGGCATTCGTGCTCGTCACCTCCACATATTTGTTCATCGAAATTTTTCCCGTGCGCACACCTTCGCTGAACAACAATTCCATACGGTGCTCAATCGCAGGGTGGCCATTCGGGATTTTGCTGAAGTCATGCAGGCCCATCTTTTTCTGTTCCCACATAAATGGGCAATGGTCGGTTCCCACCACTTGCACCAAACCTTGGTTCAGTCCGGCCCAAAGATTGACCTGATCCTTTTTTTGCCGCAGCGGCGGACTCATGACCCATTTTGCGCCTTCGAATCCACCTTCGTACAAGCCCGCATCCAAGATCAAATATTGAATACAGGTTTCCACATGCACACGCTGATTGCGCAATGTGCTCCGCCTGACCGCATTGAGCGCGCCTTCGCAGGTCATGTGCACAATATAGCCTTGGCAACCTGTATATTCCGCCATGTCTGTAAACCGTCCGCTTGCCTCGGCCTCCGTTACTTCCGGCTGACTCAAATAATGGTACAGCGGACTCAAATGTCCCTGCGAACGGTGCTTGGCGATCAAGTGGTCGATCATATCACCATTGGTGGCATGGACGGTAACCAATCCGCCATTTTCCTTGACCACCCGCATCAACCCGACCATTTGTCCGTCGTCGATCATCAAGGCGCCTTTGTAGGCCATGAAGGTTTTGAAGCTCGTGATGCCTTCCTCCTTGATCATGCCTGGAATTTCCTTGGCCGTCTCATCGTTGAAATCCGTCACCGCCATGTGGAAACTGTAATCGCCAAAAGCGTTGCCATTGGAACGGCCCTGCCATTCCTCGAGCGCACTTCGGAAGGATTTTCCCTGCGTTTGCAAGACAAAATCGATCACCATCGTCGTGCCGCCATGCAATGCCGCCCGCGTACCCGTCTCGTAATTGTCGCTGCTGTACGTTCCCATAAACGGCATGTCGAGGTGCACATGCGGGTCAATTCCACCTGGAAATACGAATTTTCCTGTCGCATCAATGACGCGGTCCGCTGTATAAGGCAGGTTTTGGCCGACCGCTACCACGGTTTCCCCTTCGATATAGACATCCCCGATGAAATTGTCGGTGGCAGTAAAAATATTCCCGTTCCGGATCAGAATTCCCATGTTGTTCAGACTTTCTTGGGGTGAATATGGGGAGTTTTTTGATCGGATGCAATTGCGATGTCGATTTTTGGATGGTGCGGCGATGGGGTTGATGCTGCATGGGGAGCATCGTTCCAAAAGCACAAATGCCCCGGAACATCCGAGGCATTTGGCTGGAATTTAGGTGGCGACTATCATGCCATCCCCTTGAAAAGAACGTGAACTTTGGACATTAACACTGTATGAACTTGCCTGAGGCAGGCAATTGGCGATTATTTCACAACCATCGTAAAGGCTTTCGTATAGCCCTCGACGTTTACCCGAACGAAGTAGGCTCCCGCAGGAATTTCAGCAATCCGGAACTTCAAAACGTTGTTTCCCGGATTGAGCACAATTTGTTGCGACAATTGAAAACTGCCGTCTACGTTTTCGATATTTACCTCGGCTTCTGTGAAAGCCCTTGTTTCCACTTGCGTTTGGGCAAATCCACCATGATGTACCCGTTGGCAGCTGCGAAGCTCATTGGAACGCGATTTTCCAGGGTCTGCAACCTTTGCGAGCGCAGTGGATGCGCACAATACAAGGAGCAAAAGGCTCAGAAATTGGGATAATCGAATCTTTCGTTTCATAATATTTACAAGATATATTGAGTGCTTGATCACGCTGCAAACTTAGGGCGGCGTATGAAATTGCAGGTCGATTTCTTCCTAATTTTCTGTTAAATATTACGCTTCAATCGGCGGGTTTGTTGGTGGAATTACAGATTGAGTTTCCTGTTGGGTGCAACGGAAATGTTTGAAAATGAATTCAGAATACAGCGGTAAATATTCGGGGCGGGGCTTGGTGTCTTCGTGTCTTCGTGGCCAGAATACAGCGGTAAATGTTCGGGGCGGGGCTTGGTGTCTTCGTGCCTTCGTGGCCAAAACTCAGCGGTAAATGTTCGGGGCGGGGCTTGGTGTCTTCGTGCCTTGGTGGCCAAAACTCAGCGGTAAATGTTCGGGGCGGGGCTTGGTGTCTTCGTGTCTTCGTGGCCAAAACTCAGCGCAAGATCAGAAGCCAATTACCGCCCCGCCGGCACCATCATCTGGAACTCCTTCCACAATTCTTCAAACAGCACCTTGTCGCTCGCCATCATCACCCGCTCCGCATCGTCCGTCAAATGCAATTCCGCGGCCTCTTCATACTGGAAAATGGACCATGCACCCGCATGATATTCCAAAGCAGTCAAATTCTCCACCCAATCACCTGAATTCAAATAGACTACGCGTCCATTTTGTGTTTCCATCTCACGAATGACCGGCTGATGGATATGCCCGCAAACCACAAATTCATGCCCGTGAAAAATCGCCATGTCAGCCACCGTCTCTTCAAAATTGCTGATATGACTGACAGCACCCTTCACCGAATTTTTAATTTTCTTCGAAAGACTGAATTTGCCGCGCCCCAATCTGACCATCAGATAGTTGACAGCACGGTTGAGCAGGATCAGCAAGTCATAGCCCGTCCCGCCAAGCTTCGCGAGCCATTTGCTATGCCGCATCGTCACATCAAAGACATCCCCATGAAAAAACCAGGCGCGATCCCCATTCTCAAATGTCTTGACATATTTATTGCTCAGTTGAAAAGAACCCATCGTCATTCCCGCAAAGCGCCGCAACATTTCGTCGTGGTTGCCAGTCAAGTAGTGAACCGGAATCCCCGCTACGACCCAACCCAACAGGTGTTTCAAAACAGCCATGTGGCTATCCGGCCAATAACGTTTGCTGAATTGCCAGATGTCGATAATGTCCCCGTTGAGGATCACTTCCTTCGGCTCAATACTCTCCAAATACCGCAGCAATTCCGTCGCATGGCAACCATAAGTTCCAAGATGAACATCAGAAATGACGACCAAATCGACCCGGCGTTTTGTTGTGGTGGCTTCCTGTTCGTGATTTTTCATCTTGCTTTCCATATTTTGGTGCAAAAGTAGCCTGATTCACCGCGACAGATAATAGGAAAACCCCGATTTGATGCAATGTTCATGATTTTGCAAGGCAGGATATTGCGTACGATGCTGTGTTTTTTCTCCTTGGGAATTTCATCTCAATTTTAGCAGCCTCTAGTTCCTGAGGTTCGCGGTCCAACCGGCGGGTACGTAGTTTTTGGGCTTTGTGATAAAATGCTTATCGGGATGATTGCCAGTAATACCCTGTTCAAATCAATTTCGCGTATTGTTCGACCCGCCTGCGACGGGTCGATTGGGAAGGAGGGCCATCGATTCTACAATGGTTTGACCCTGGGGTCGACCCCAGAGGGGTCAAACCTTTATAGAAGAAGATTTCCCCTGAAGTAACGACCCCAGCGGGGTCGAACATTTTGAACTTGCAAAGTTGCCGATAAGGATATTGTGACAACGATCCTAAACCCAACATGAATCTCCGACAAAGCTTTCTGCACGCTTTGGAGCAGAAGGCTGAAATAATCGGCTTGCAACGCAACAACCTTGCTGAAAAATAAGTTCTCCACTGCAAAAGCAACAAGAATGGAGCAGCTTGCCCATGTGATTCGACAAATGATTCAGATTTCCGAGTCGGAAATGGCTGAATTGTTGGGCTTTTGCAGGCCGGCGTCCTTTCACAACAAGGCCATTCTGAGCAAGCCGGATCAGGTGCCACAGGAGATTTTTTTCATCAATAAAGGCTTGCTCCGTGTGATCGTCACTGACGTGGAGGGTACAGACCATTCGATGCACTTCACGCTGGAAAACCAATTCATTGCCGATTACAGCGCCTTCATTTTGAAGCAGCCTTCCCTCCAAACACTGCAGGCGCTTGAACCCATGGAAGTGATCATCATGCCGCGTGTTGCCATCGATTGGGGCTATGCCAACCTCCAACAAGGTGACAAACTCGGCCGCCTGATCGCCGAATACTATTTCATTTACCAAGACCACCGCATTCGAAATCTCTATGCACGCACGCCCATGGAACGCTACGAAGCGCTTGGACAGGTGTTTCCCAACATTCAGAACCGCGTGCCGCAACACATGATCGCCTCCTATTTGGGTATCACCCCCGTCCATTTGAGCCGCTTGAAGAAGGCCGATCGCCAAAAAATCTAAACATTTGTTATCGTCTCGAAGGTATTCCGCCTGCGAAATTTGCGGTAAAAGGAAAAACCATGAGATTTTCGATTGCGCTAAAATCACGCCTCAAGACAAAATACGGTCCTTGGGCCGTTGTGACAGGTGCTTCCTCCGGCATCGGTGAAGAGCTCGCCACGCGCCTCGCCGAGGCTGGATTACATGTTGTGCTCCATGGTCGCCGGCAGGAAGCCTTGGAAAAGCACGCTGCGGATTTGCGACAGCGCTACAAGGTGGAAACCCTTGTCGTGGCTGCCGATTTGGCCGAAAGGGAGGGCGTTCAAACCTTGATCGCAGCCACGGCAGGTTTGCAGGTGGGTTTGTTGGTCGCCTCTGCGGGATTCGGAACCTCGGGATCGTTTGTGGCGAGCAAGTTGGAGGATGAACTCGAAATGCTGCGGGTGAATTGTGAGGCGTTGATGGTATTGACCCATCATTTTGCAGGATTGTTCGCGCAGCAAAAAAGGGGCGGTATCATCTTGATGGCCTCCTTGGTGGGCTTTCAAGGTACGCCATTTGCCGCACACTATGCCGCCACCAAGGCCTATGTGCAGTCCTTCGCCGAGGCGCTTTTTGTCGAATTTCGTCCGCTTGGGGTAGACGTCTTGGCCGCTGCGCCGGGGCCAGTGAGTTCGGGATTCGAGCAGCGGGCCAATATGCGCGTGGGTGGGGCATTGCAACCCGCCCAAATTGGTATCCCAATCCTGAAGGCCCTTGGCCGAAAAGGAACGGTGCTCCCTGGGTTTTTGACCAAGTTTTTGGTGGCTTCCCTTCGAACGGTTCCCCGTTGGGCGAAAGTACGTATCATGAAGCGCGTCATGGGAGGAATGACCAAGCACCAACGGACAGTCTAAGGATAGGGTGGTGTTTGCGAATATGAAGGATCAATCCACCTGGACCAACCATTCAACGGCAGGAAATTGCGCAGCCGACTGCCCAAGCATCCCCAAGTTGGCGTTGCAAGGCGTCGGTTTTTGAAGAAATCCCAATTCGCCAGACCCATCTGCCGAACGTCCGTAACTCTTGTCAGCGGTTTGCGCATCAAAATAGACGGAATCAATGACCGCACCTTCAGGACCCGTCAATGCAAGAAATTCCCCCGCTGCCGCGAGCCTGAAATTCGCATGGGTCAGCCCCTCCAATTGATCTTCGTCACACCATATCAGCAGGTAGCCCTGCGGCGGAACGATCAAGCTTTGCTTCCCACGTGATTTGAACTTGAATTTTTGCAGATTTTCCACGTCATCCGACAGCGAATAGCCATTCAGACAAACCGCACTGTCACCGGCATTGTAGATTTCGATCCAGTCGTCAAAGCTCCCGCATCCATCTGCCAAAACCGATTCGTTCACAGCCATGAATTCGTTGATCCGCAGCTGCCCATGCACCGAGGCACCCAAGGCAATTCCAAAAACAAGCAACATGAGACCTTTCATCGTATAATTCTTTGCGGGTAACAGACAGGCATTGAAGCGAATGCGCCAATTGCACGCAAGCTACGGCCGCAGTGTGAACTGAATCTGAAGTTTGGGTGAAGATTGGGGGATTTCGTCCGAATCTTTCGGGTTGGATTCTATAGGTGGTGACGGGTTGTATCCATCAGCCTCGCCAGGTCGAGGCAAAATAGGCTTCTTCCTATTCCACGGAGAAAAATACAGCTGAACCACATCACCGCGACCTTTACCGCTTAGTGGCGCATAACCACCCGAGGATACAAATATGCGCCAACCAACTGCGGCGCGAAAACAAAACCAAACGGAAAGGCAACCGGCCACCCCTCTCCAACGCCTTCAAAGTCTCTGACAAAGAAGGCGATGGGGAGGGAAGGGGAGAGGCGGCAAAAATGGCGGCAAGCCGCAAAAAAAAACATGCCACCTAGAATTCAACCCAAGGCCTGATTCTGTAAATTAGCTTCGCAGATCTAAAGATTCTGCTCAAAATTCAACCCGCGGTGGGATTGGCTGCTCCGATTTTCAATTCTGAGAAACGTGAGTTCAGCGAAGCTAATTCTGAAAATTAGCTTCGCTGATCTAAAGATTCTGAAAATTCTGCTCAAAATTGACGCTAATTAAGCCCTGGAATATAATGCCCATCGGCATTGCCATCATCTTCAGGTTGTACCACGAGCCCCATCTTCAATTGCCTGCCTTTGTTGCCAATCGTCTTCGACATAATGAACTTACCCGCATACGTAAACATATCCAAGTGGATCGTGATATCCACGCCAAGCAAGCCGAGCGCATCCACAACTGCCTGAATCGATTGGTCATCCAAATATTCATTGAAAGTGACATTGGCACTGGTTGCGGCACGTCGTACGACAGATTCATCCAATCCATAAAATCGAATCAGATTGTCCCAAAAACAAGGCCCATTGGAGCGTATTAGATGATGAGAAATATTGTACAGCGTACCATTGATCTGATAGTAGTCGTCCTCGTTCAATTCGACCTTTTTGTACTCTTTTTGATGTCGCTTGAGCTTGCGTTTCTTCTTGAACTCATTGTCCTTCGTAGTTCCCAGCTCTTCTTCAGAATCCAAATCCCCCTCGCGCAAAGGGGACATTCCACCAAGAATCAAACGATCATCTTTTGTGATCGACTTCAACGGGTGATCGCCGAGTAGAATTTCTCTAATTCTCTCCACCTGCTCCCTCCCTTTTTGGGCGCTAGCGACGAATTTGAACAATTTGGGAATATCCTCCAGGCTGATCGCTCCGCGCGTCACTTGCCTGAGCAAAGCCCGGAAGATTTTGACAGCACCATGCTTCCGCCATTGTTCGCCGAGATAAACTGCACCCATCAGCATCGCAGCAGCCCGCAGCGCAGTAGGATTCTTGAGCATTTCCGCTTTTGCATCGAGCAACACCTCTGCCACTTCTTTTTCACTGAGTCCCGACTTCATCAGTGCCTTGAACATTGAGGAGTAAGTCGTATCGAGACTCGTTTTGGGATACTGCTGCAAATTCGTCGTGATATAGGGTGCATTCCGGTTGTGCTTGACGTTGAATTTCCCAAATTCATTCGACCTTTCCTGAAATTGCTGATCAGGATTCCAATCTGAATACAGCTTGATCATGCTACCATACTGCTGAGGAGTGGATTCGATTTCGTCATTCGACTCAGAAGATTCCTCCATCCGATCTTCCTTTTCCTCGATCATCGGGGTGTAAGAAGAACCGGTGGATGGGCCGCGCATTCCTACCGTAGGCCGAATACGCTCGTCCTCATGGTCATAAATCGTGAGATTTTTTCCTTCACGCGTGGTAAATACCCAGCCGTGCTTGGTTATTTTCGTAAGGTTGGCAACCGTCCACTTTTGGCCATCGAATACTTGGAATTCGCCATTGACTTCAGACCAGCCCGGCTTGTAACATTGGACTACCGCTGTCTTCAATTGAGCAGCCGACGAGGAAGATTGCCCTGAATGATCCAAGGGTGAATCCTTCTCAGAACTTAAATCCACGCGCATTTGGGCCGCTTTGGCACCCATGACATCTGCTTCCTGCTCCAAACCGACATCATCATTGACCGGTTTCCCACCTGCTTCAGTCGTGGGCTTGACCCGACCTTGACGTTGCTGCACCACGTGCCACGCTTCATGAGCAAGATGCTGTTCTTGTCCGGAACCCAAATGAATATCGTTCCCTTGGGCAAATGCAGCAGCTTGGAGTTGCGCAGGCGCACTCGAATTGTAATGCACATTCACATCATCCAGTGCCATTCCCGAAAGCCCCTCAATCCCAGCCTTCAATTGCGCGGGGAGCCCCGAACGGTTTTCCTTGTTCTGAAGGGCGCCGCGGGAAAATTCTGTAGCCTTTTCCTTCAATTGCGCCGATTGCTTCACTTGAGGGCTGTGATTGGCAGCAAGTTGCAAAGTCCGCAATTGATGCACCTGCGCACTAGCGTCAGCCGCCACCTGCAATTGCCGCAATTGACCGGAATCCGGACCCTCGGATGAACCTTCGACCAAAGAGTTCGTCAAAGTTCCTTCCTTTTCCCCTGCCTCAAAAGGCTTCTTCTGAGCCACGTTGTGGCTTTCATGTACTTCGTTGGTTTTCATAATTTCCAGAGTTGGTACACGAAAATACACCAATTTCGCATTATTTGGTAACACAATCCTGAAAAAGTGAAGCAATCAAAGCAGGTAGTTTGTTTAGAAAGTGACCAATCAACCCCGCATTCGCAACTATGGATCCTTCGCAAGATCGCTGCATGTGGCCCATGCCGCACCCTTTCACCATCCCCCAAACAGATGAAACACGGAGTCCCGCCTCCAAAAATCCCTGTATATCCCAACAATCAAATCTGACTCCGCCACCGCCACCGGTTGCTGAATAACGAAAATCGCAGGCCCCACGAAACCTAGGGGCGCTACCGCCTAGTGGCACATAGCCACCCCAGGTTACAAATAGGCGCCATCCACCTGCGGCACGAAAACAAACCAATTCCCCCAGTAGAGACGAAGCACGCCACGTCTCAGTCCAACGTGTTACAAGCCAATACGTTATTCCGAAAATTCTGTAAATTAGCTTCGCTGATCTAAAGATTCTGATCCAGACAACACCCACAATTCAACCCAAAATGTGATTCCGTAAATTCCGAAAATTCTGCTTCCAACTTTTCACTTATCACTTTTCACTTTTCACTGAAAAAGGTCCCCTTGCGAGGACCTTTCTCAAAAAAAACACCAACCGCAAAACTCAGAAGATGTTCACGATCCGCATCCCATTGCTTTGCGCAAGCGAATACAGCGTGCCCGTCACCTCTTGGTAAAATTCGATGCCGACGCAAGTGACCAACCCGCAAGTCGCCGTCATCACCGGACTGCCAGGCAAAGTTGCAATCAGCTGCACCGGAGCCACGATGGGAACATCAATCTCCAAGGCAGCGCTGGAAGTCACAGCATTCACCGAATTCAAGTCCGGATCGGTGGGGACGTAACCGCCTTCAGCACTATCGAAGTAGTGGTCTGAAAGGACCGTGATCACGAGCACAAGCTTGAAGTGCGTCGTGCCTTGAGGAGCAGTCACAAGCGCATCGACGTCAAAAATGGGCACATCCAACGTCACCTCGTTGCGCGCCACATTGGGCGACACAGTAAAAGGTGCACTGAATACCATCTCCAACAACTCGGTTTTGTGAATGCTTTTACCGACCAACTTGGCTTTGTTGGGAAGCACCTCAATCGGACGCTTGCCACGTTCGCCAGTCGTTGCGGCTTTCTGCATTTGCTTGAAAATACCCGTTAAGCGCGAGGTGAAGAGACGGTCAGCATAGCGCTTCAACACATTCGCGAGTCCGATCCGCAGTGATTTTCCGGTCACTGCAGCTCCGCCAAACTCACGCATGTTCTCACGTGTCCGCTTGAACTCAGGCGCATTCTCGATGCGCTCCTTGTCCAGACTCGTGGTCTGACGCATATATTTCTGACCATCCTTCTCGTAGAAGTTCACGTCCCCGATATCACCGGAGACACGAAATAAAGAACGAAACTTAGCCATAATCTTAACGATTTAAATGGTAAATAAAGAACGAAAAAAATCAACCGGCTGTTTCAGATGTTTCCAGTAGCACACCTCCTGCGGCGGTACCTCCAACAATAGGTAGGCTACTATCATTGCACCCAATCCGGAAATAAAAAGAACGACAGCCGGATTGATTATATTTACAAGATGCACAATCGCATCGATCACGCACAATATAGGCTGGGTGTAGATGCAGATGCGCAAAACCTTCGCACAGCGCGCAGATTCAATTTGTCAAATGCGCACAGTCATATTAGCCACGAATGAGTTACCCCAAACGGAAACCAAGGCAACACGCTGCACCACCAACCGGAGCAAAAAAATCATGAACTGAGAGGAACAAAGTAGGAGAGGTGCGATATCCAGGGTTTGAACCAAGGCTGAACATCTTGAGGCAAGTTAAACAGGCGAATCAATTTTGAGTGTTTCATAAGAACGATGTGGTAAGTCCAAAAGAACAAATTCGCAAGCAGCAGACAACCAAGCTTTCTGAAAGGAATCAAGCGCAATACTTGACCTCGGTTGTTGCAAATATATACGCTTCATTTTTCATTTTGTTATTTTTTAGGCAATAAATTTTTAAAATATTTTTTGCCCTTGAAGCCGAATAAAAAATGAAAGTCTTGATCGGAAATTATTTCCCGTTAAGTGGTTGAATATCAATGCGCAAACGACGTTCTGTTCGCCGAGGACGAGGCATGTTTTTTGCGCAATATTCCTGTCTGAAATCTGCTGAATCACCTTCCTTTACGGTCATAATTACAAGCACATTTCAAGACCAAATCAGGAGAATTCCAAGGCTTGTCACCAAAGAACTCACCCCCGTTTCGATGTATGCCGGGCCATCGATCCACCCTTCACCGAAGGCTACAAGATGTTGCCCAAGGCGGAAGAAACACTGCCGGACTTTCAAGTCCGCAGCCGTCGTCAAGCAAGAGCGACGTTGTTACCCAAACGGAGACAATCCCCCATTCGCGCGCAACATGATTCAATAATACAACAACCAAAAACCCCGCGCAGCAAGAATGGACGAACGGGCACTCTGGAAGGACGAAGTGGCACATCTATTTATCCAACGGGCACGTTGGGCTCCGCCCAACTCCTCCTCACTCGCACTCAAACTCACACTCGAATACGCGCCAGTGCCCGTGCACAATCCGTTTTCCACACTCTTGCCCAGAACCCGCACCGTTTCTGGACGAACGGGACCAATTCTGGACGAACGGTCATCCTGACGGATAAACGGGCATTCCCCAAAATGCATCCAAGGTTCGCCCTGAAAGGGCCGTCTATCGGTAGCCGGACGGCGGCAGCCTCCGGTGAACGAAGCCCACCACAAACCTCGCGCCCCAAGGGGGCCGCCTGTTTGACTTCAAATAATTACAAAACCCATGTTCCTTCTGAAACCACGGCTGAGCCGTTCCCTGCTCTTTCCATCGCCTCACCCCCGGCCCGCTCTCCACGACTTTTCCTAACGGAAAAATCGCGGAGAGGGGAGTTAATTTGGCGCAGCCAAATCCCTCCTCCCTCGCTCTCGAACGCACACTGAAATCACGCCCTTGCCCAAACCGTTTCTGGACGAACGGTACCAATTCCGGACGAGTGGGCACGTTGGCCTCCGCCCAGCCCCTCCTGACTCGCACTCGAACTCACACCCTTGCTCGATTCGCACACGTTTTTCACACCCTTGCCCTTGCTCACACCGTTTTTCACGCCCTTGCCCTTGCCCACACCCTTTTCCTTGCCCAAACCGTCTCCGGTAGTCCGAGGCTGTAGAAATTCCGATGCCCTTCGGACCAGGTACAAATCGAAAACATGGTTGCATACAAACCGTCAAAGATCACGAGAAGCATCTTTGCCAATCCGCTTACATCTACTTGCGATCTTGGGCAGGGCGGCTTACTTTCGCTATGGATTGGTTTCAGCTTCTTGAAACCCCTCCTCTGCGTGGCAGCACATGAAGCACGAGTTTGTAAACAAGGATGGTATCGGCAGTCTCATCATGCAGTATGGGGAACCTTCCATTTCAAAAAACTATTTTCAAGACCAGACGCATAAACGGTATTATTCCATTGCTTGGAACACCGGCAACGACCAGATCATTCGCATCGATGAAGTGTCCTATCGCTTCGAATCCAATGCAGTCCTGCCCATCATGCTCAATCAGTCTTTTGATTTTGAACATGCAGAATCGATCGTAATGTGGCGATTCAACCGGGAATTTTACTGTGTTTTGACACAGGATCCCGTGGTAAGCTGTGTAGGGTTTATTTTTTATGGGCCCTCACCCACCATGTTTGTGAATTTGGATGAGGAGCACTTGATTCGACTAGAAGGCTTATTGGCAATTTTCCGGGAGGAATTTGACTCCAAGGAAGATGTAAAAGACGACATGCTGCGCATGCTCTTGGTGCGGTTGATCATCATCATTACCCGGTTGGCGAAGCGGCAGCACCTTGGGAATGAAGATCTCCCGGACGATAAATACAACCTGATCCGGCAGTTCTGTGTATTCGTCGAGAAGCACTTTCGTCAAGAGCACCAACTCGCATTTTATGCCAACCTGCTCAACAAATCGCCCAAGACGATTTCCAATCACTTCTCGTTGTACAGCAAGAAAAAGCCGACCCAGATCATCCAAGATCGTATCATTTTAGAGGCGAGGAGGTTGTTTTACTACACAGACAAGTCAGTCAAGGAAATCGCCTTTGACCTGGGATTTGAGGATGTCGGGCACTTCAGCAAGTTTTTCAAAAAGGCCACCAACCACAACCCATCCGAGATCAAAAAGATCACGCGACTGTTTCCCGACAAGTGAACAGGTGTCCAAATGCCATTCTCGGGAACGATGTACAACGCATCGGGAAGGATGTCCATTTACAGAGAATTTGCAAGGTGGCACCTTTGTTAAAAATAAGAATAGTCAATGAAACGCAAATTACAGATCCTTTGCCTGCTCCTTTTAGCTATCCAAGGCATGAAGGCTCAAGTTCCCAAAAAAGTCTTGGTGGAGCACTTCTCAAACACCAACTGCAGCATCTGTGCGAACCGCAACCCTGCCTTCTATGCCAACTATAACATGCAGTCCAATGCATTGCATTTGGCAATTCACCCAAGCGCTCCTTACCCGAACTGCCTCCTCTCACAACAGAGTTCCCCCCAAAACGATGCGCGCACCAACCACTATGGTATCTATGGCGGAACCCCGCGCTTGGTGATCAACGGCACAGTCATTTCGACCGGTGCCAACTACGGTGCAAGTTCCATTTTCACACCTTTTGTCGGTCAAACCTCGCCGGCCAGCATCCGCATCGTGCAAGAGAAGTTTGGAATGGATTCCATCGTTGCCCTCATCAGCGTGAAAACGGAAGCCGTGCATACGTTGGGAAACCTTGTACTATTCGTTGCGCTGTCGGAGGACACCGTGAATTACACCGGTGGGAACGGCGAAACGGCTCATTTTGACGTGTTCAGGAAGGCGCTCACCGATGCGACCGGGACACCGTTTACCTTGCCGGCGACGGTTGGCGACTCGATGGTATTCAGGGTCTCTTCAGCAGCGGACCCTATTTGGGACTTCAGCCGCATCTATACAATGGCGGTGGTGCAGGAGGCTGGCAACAAGGTACTCGTGCAAGCAGCAGCAGCAGCCCCGGGTGAGAATGGTTCCACAACGGGCGTAACCTCCGGACTCGGGCAGATTGAAGTCTATCCAAATCCAACCGAAAATTTGGTCCATGTTCGCTTGCCGAATGCGTCGTCGTGCGAAATCACAATCTTGAACCACCTGGGCCAAACTGTCGCACGTCAAAAACATGCCACGCAGTCGTTTGACATCAACCTTTCGACGCTTCCTTCTGCCAAATATTGGTTGCAGGTAAGGACACCCAATGGCAGCCTCACAAAGCCCATTGTCAAACTGTGAAGGCTGCTAGGCCGAGGTGGTTACAAATAGGAGCCATTGATCCGAAAGTGTTTGAAGAATCGGCAGTCTTTTTTGCTGCGATGGTCCGTGCGGATGGCTTTTGACTGACAAAATGCGGTGGAACTTACTGGTAGAGAACGAAAAATTTGATAGCAAGTGTTGAACGTGAAACTTGCATTTAGGGCGAAAATGGCGTTTCGTTAGACGAATCGCGACGAGATGTCTCAACATTGAATTGCATTTATGCTGATATTTCTTCTTATTGCCAGCAGATTAGAGGGCGCAAAGCAGGAACATATTTCAATATGATCAACCGCGGTGTAATCATTGCTTTATTACTTTTGTTCACATCACTTTATTCCCAAAACTGTGTGGCCATGCTCCAAAGGGTAGACCAGGGAGACATCCGGAGCATTGATCGTTTTGGAAATTGCATTTTGTCTCACGGCAAAGAGGATGCACTGCTGCTCGAATACTATGACCTCAAGAAACGATACTTTTTCAAATCCCACCAGCTGGATTCTGTAAGCCGCTACATCGACCTGTCCATGGAAGTTGCGCAACGATGCAATGACGCAAGGAAGGTGATAAGTATTCAGTTTGAGATCGGACTTTTGTATGCCAAGCAAAAAAAATCCGTTGAAGCGATCCAGCAATTCCAGGCGCTCCTACCTGAAATCGAAACTGGAAACGACACCGTGTTGCTGGGCAAATTGTATCACAATCTATCCACAGTCTATATCGAGCTCTATCAATTTGAGGCAGGGATGGAATATTTGTGCCGGGCCTTGGATGTGATTGTGCCTACGAAAGATTTTCATACCCAAGGCAAAATTTGGATGCAATTGGCTGATCTGCAAATGCAACTGTATCGATTTGATACTGCGGAGGTGTCTGCGAGTAAGGCGCGGCGCGCATTTGAGAAGGTTGCGATAAAGGACTACCAAGGGAGCGCCGCTATAAGGGAAGCAGTTTGCAGGATCAAACAAGGAAAGCAGCTGCACCCCGATACATTGCTTTCCTTGTTGGCTTTTCTACCTGCACTACAAAATGGACCTTCTGGCAAAGTCACCAAGACCACGGCTTATGTCGGCTTGGCACAATTACTTATCTACAACAAGTTTGACCTGCCTCAAGCGGAAGAGCTTCTCGCTCATTCGCTGCCGACCTGTGACTCCATGCAGTTGCGACTCAACATCACCGACATTTACTATGCCTACGCGCAACTCAACAAACTTAACGATGCTCCTGACAGCGCTTATGCGTATTACGAACGCTATGCTCGGTTGAAGGAGGAGATCGCACAGGAGGGATCACGCCTTCAGCTCAATGGCTTGCGCGTTCTACACCAAGTGGATCAACAGGCGGAGCAAATCAAAAACCTCGAACAGGAGCGTCAAATCTCGCACTTGTGGACCGTTATTTTGGCTATTTCTGTTGGGTTCGCCATTTTCATCGCTGTGTTTCTTTCATTTGTCCTACGACAAAAGCTCAGGCTAGCTACCAAAAGGCATCAGATTCAGCAATTGACCTTAGAAAATCAAAGGCTTCTCAATGAAAAGCTGGAGGCTGAGAATGTTTCCAACGCCCGTGAACTCGCAACAACAACGCTCCACATCATCCAAAAAAATGAAGTCCTCGAAAGGCTGAACGCCGAAATCAGCCCGCTACTGAAAGAAAGTGAATTGTCGTCGCAAATAAAATTGCAGTTGCAATCTTTACGTGGAAGCATCCGAGACAATGACTTCTGGGAAACAACATGGGAAAACTTCAGGCAACACTTTGACCGCATCCATCCTGAGTTCTTCCAGAATTTGCAGGCCCAATTTCCGCGCCTTACGCCAAACGACTTGCGCCATTGCGCCTACGTGCGCATGAATTTGACGCGCAAAGAGATCGCGCTTCTCCTAAATGTCAATGTCGAAGCAGTGAAAATGGCACGCAATCGGCTTAAGAAAAGATGAATCTTACAGCAGAAGAGGACTTGATCGCTTATATCCTCCGGCTTTGAAGGCGAACAGTATCCAATTTTCGTATGTAACTGCGGGAAATGTAAAGGAACGCACCGCAGAATAAGGCCTATGATGGCATGTGCATGATGATGTACCGGATGGCATCTTGTACCGTTAGGAAGTTTTCCATCTCTTCTTCAGGAATTTCAATCTGAAATTCGTCATTCATTTGTTGTATGAGCTTAAGAATATCCATCTTGTCCGCACCGATATCATTCCGGAAATGAGTTTCTGCGGAAATTGTCAAGGGATCAACCCCAAAAACATCGGCAACGATTCGGTAGATTGAATTTTCCATATTGGGTACAAATGCTTTCTTTTTATCACACTGAGATCTCTTAGATGCATGCCTTTTGATTTGGCTAATGGCATCATGTACAGTCTTAATTTGAACAAGTTCCTCGTCAGACATCTGGATAACATACTGATCATTTAACTGATGCTGTAGCCGTTGCGTAGCTTCACGATTGGCGCTATGGTCTTGATGAAATTCCGTTTCAGGGTTTACCTCGTGGGCGTCCACACCAAATACCTCTGAAATGATGCCATAGACTACTGTTTCCATAAAGGGCAGATGCTTCAAGTTTTACAAAGACCAAGTTGAAAACATTCGATGGAGTTTGCAATGGGTTCGAAGGCATTTGAGAGGCTTTGGGATGATTGTACATTCTGAAAACCGACTTAGGTCGCCTGAAAGCCTTTATACCTGCCTTTAATTTGTAGTCTGTTACCCATTTGTTACCCTCTCCAGGTGCGGAGATGGGCGTGTCACTTGATAGTTTTGGACGGATCAAATTCAAAACTATTCTGTATGCGACATCTTTGGATCACTTTTCTCTTAATCATGGTGTTGGCCATGTCAGCATCAGCGCAACAAGGCGTAAGCGTCACGACGGACAATACACCGCCCGATGCCTCGGCAATCTTTGATGTGAAATCGACTACGCGTGGTGTACTTGTACCGCGGATGACGCTCGTGCAGCGAAACGCCATTGCCACGCCTGCAACAGGACTGCTCATTTACCAGACCAACGGTACGACAGGGTTTTATTATTACAATGGCACGGCATGGACTGCAATCAGCGCCGCTGCCGATAACCTCGGAAACCATACCGCGACGACTAACCTTAATCTAGGAACTAACAGCATCACCAACACCACCAATATAACGGCGTCTGGCACGGCAAACTTGGGTGGAAATGCCTACCCCACCGTGATGGGGACTTCGGGACAAGTGCTGACCACCAATGGTGCGGGACTCACTAGCTGGGGCAGTGTTGCGGGCGAATCAACCACCGCCAACAATGGCCTGACAGTCTCGGGGGTCAACGTGGCGCTCGGCGGTGACCTCATAGGCACCACCAACATCAACCAAGACAATGCCGAAGTACTGCGTATCAACAACAACAGCACAGTCGGTACCGTGATTGACCTGCAAAACACGGGCGATTTCCGGATCCTTGACGCTGGTGTCAATGCACTCCAATTGCTCGACAATGGAACATTGACTGTAGGGACGACCAATCAGTTCCAAGTGAACAATGCCGGGAATATCACGCGCATCAACAATCTGGTCACGAGCTTCCCAACAGTACAAGGCACAGCTGGTCAGGTCCTGACCAACGACGGCGCTGGAGATTTGACTTGGACCACAATAGCAGACGAAGCCACCACCGCCAACAATGGACTCACGCTTGCAGGGCAGAACGTCACCTTGGGCGGTGACCTGACGGCCACAACCACCATCACCCAAGACAATGCTGAGGTGCTGCGCATCAACAACAACGGTACTGCCGGTACGATCATCGATTTACAAAACACTGGCGACCTCAGGGTAATGGACAATGGTACGAATGCCTTTCAAGTTCTTGACGACGGGAGGGTTATCATCGGCACAGCCAGCCAATTGTCGATCAACAACACGGGCAATATCACGCGCCTTAACAACGTCGTCACCAACTTCCCCAATGCACAAGGGGCTGCAGGTACTTTCCTCAACAACGACGGCGCCGGCAACCTCGACTGGGTGGCGGCTCCCTCCTTTACGGATCCCACTACAGCCTCCAATGGTTTGACTTTGATCGGAAACGATGTACGGTTGGGTGGGACGCTTGCCGCAAACACAACCATTACACAGAATGCCGCACAATCACTCACGTTTAGCAATATTTCTACAGCTAACACGGCGATCAACATGCAAAGCACAGGCGATTTCGTAGTGCAAGACAACGGTGTCAGTGCCTTGACAGTGCAAGACAATGGCAATGTGAGCATCGGCACCACCAACCAAATGCAAATCGACAATACCGGCGACTTTGTGCGCATCAACAACGTACCCACAAATTTCCCTGCCGCGCAAGGAATTGCAGGCCAAGTCCTCACAAACAATGGAACTGGAGACCTGACTTGGACCAACGGCAGCGGCTTCAATTGGAGCATCCTTGGGAACGGAAACACTACGGCAGGCACCCATTTCATCGGAACCACCAACAACATACCCTTGGAATTTAGGGTAGGCAACCAAATCGCTGGCTTTATCAGTGAAGTCTCAAAATCGAATGCCTTCTTTGGTCACCTTGCAGGCTTTTCAATCACGAGTGGTGACGGCAACACCGGTATCGGGAAAAATGCGCTTGGCGGCAACTCGACAGGAGGAGGCAATACAGCGGTAGGCAACGGGGCTGCAATATCAAACCTGCTTGCCTCGAGCAATACTGCCATCGGGCAAAGTGCATTGATCAACAACCTGAATTCCAGCAGGAATACCGTGGTTGGGGAATCCGCAATGTTCACCTTCGACTTTGCCAATGGTGGTGCGGTTTACAACGCACACAATACCGCCATCGGCCGTGCATCCTTGTTTTTTCTCAATGCGACCTCCAACGCCAATGGAATCGACAATACCGCCTTGGGTGTTCAAAGCGGCTTGAATGCGACCACCAATATTGGCTGCACCTACCTCGGCACTGCTACTTATGATGCCACACCTGGCTATCTCAACAGTACCGCGATCGGGTACAATTGCACCATAGATGCAAGCAACAGGGTGCGTGTCGGAGGCTCCGGCGTCACCTCGGTGGGTGGGCCTGTAGCCTATACCAATTTCTCTGACAAGCGGTTCAAGCACAACGTATGCAAGGATGTAAAGGGGCTAGATGTCATCATGAAGCTGGAGCCTGTCACATACCAATTTGACTACGAAGCGCTTGACCGCTTTTATCATCGGCCAGACTCCATGATTGCCAAGACGGACTACACAACAGCTAACGACTTGCGTCAAATTGGTTTCATGGCACAGGAAATCGACTCTCTCTGCCAGGCTATGGGCTTTGAGTTTGGGGCGGTCGATAGGCCCAGTGATAGTAATTCAGGCATCTATGGCATTCGCTACACCGCATTTGTTCCGATTTTGGTAAAAGCCGTGCAGGAGCAACAGTTGCAAATCGATGTCCTGACACTGCAAAACCAAGCGGCCATTGCCGAGAATGCACAAATCAAGGCACAATACAAGCTTGAATTGGAATCGTTGAAGGCGGAGGTGGCCCGCATCCACCAAACCTTGCCACTGCTGAATGCAAGTAACTACAAGTGAGTCCGGTCATATTCGATTAATGCCATTCACAACTTATGCCATTTCGGGCTTTTGATAGAATTATGCAAAAATTACCTTGCAAGGGTACATTAACCCAGAGGTGTGTAAATTCTTCTATTCCAAATCGTTATTCCCTTGTTACCTATTTGTTACCTTCCCTCGTGGAGCACGAGGGAAAACGATCAGATAGATTTGGGTCATTGTACGCAACAACTTTTTTTCTTATGCGACATCTTTGGATCACTTTTCTCTTAATCATGGTGTTGGCCATGTCAGCATCAGCGCAACAAGGCGTAAGCGTCACGACGGACAATACACCGCCCGATGCCTCGGCAATCTTTGATGTGAAATCGACTACGCGTGGTGTACTTGTACCGCGGATGACGCTCGTGCAGCGAAACGCCATTGCCACGCCTGCAACAGGACTGCTCATTTACCAGACCAACGGTACGACAGGGTTTTATTATTACAATGGCACGGCATGGACTGCAATCAGCGCCGCTGCCGATAACCTCGGAAACCATACCGCGACGACTAACCTTAATCTAGGAACTAACAGCATCACCAACACCACCAATATAACGGCGTCTGGCACGGCAAACTTGGGTGGAAATGCCTACCCCACCGTGATGGGGACTTCGGGACAAGTGCTGACCACCAATGGTGCGGGACTCACTAGCTGGGGCAGTGTTGCGGGCGAATCAACCACCGCCAACAATGGCCTGACAGTCTCCGGGGTCAACGTGGCGCTCGGCGGTGACCTCATAGGCACCACCAACATCAACCAAGACAATGCCGAAGTACTGCGTATCAACAATAACAGCACAGTCGGTACCGTGATTGACCTGCAAAACACGGGCGATTTCCGGATCCTTGACGCCGGTGTCAATGCACTCCAATTGCTCGACAATGGAACATTGACTGTAGGGACGACCAATCAGTTCCAAGTGAACAATGCCGGGAATATCACGCGCATCAACAATCTGGTCACGAGCTTCCCAACAGTACAAGGCACAGCTGGTCAGGTCCTGACCAACGACGGCGCTGGAGATTTGACTTGGACCACAATAGCAGACGAAGCCACCACCGCCAACAATGGACTCACGCTTGCAGGGGCAGAACGTCACCTTGGGCGGTGACCTGACGGCCACAACCACCATCACCCAAGACAATGCTGAGGTGCTGCGCATCAACAACAACGGTACTGCCGGTACGATCATCGATTTACAAAACACTGGCGACCTCAGGGTAATGGACAATGGTACGAATGCCTTTCAAGTTCTTGACGACGGGAGGGTTATCATCGGCACAGCCAGCCAATTGTCGATCAACAACACGGGCAATATCACGCGCCTTAACAACGTCGTCACCAACTTCCCCAATGCAAAGGGCTGCAGGTACTTTCCTCAACAACGACGGCGCCGGCAACCTCGACTGGGTGGCGGCTCCCTCCTTTACGGATCCCACTACAGCCTCCAATGGTTTGACTTTGATGGGAAACGATGTACGGTTGGGTGGTGCCATTTCGGCCAGTACCACCGTGTCTCAATCAGGTGCATTAGCCCTCACTTTTGCCAATAACGCCACGGCAGCCACCACGATCAATCTGCAAAATACAGGTGATTTCCTCGTACAAAACAATGGGGCCAATGCACTTACTGTACTGGACAATGGCAACGTGACAATCGGGACATCAGGCCAAATGCAAATGGACAACACAGGCGACTTCATCCGTATCAACAACGTTGCGACCAGTTTTCCCACAGCCCAAGGAGCAGCAGGCAGTGTCCTAAGCAACGACGGCGCAGGAAACCTGAGTTGGGCAGCGCCAGCCACATCGACCGACGCCACCACCGCGTCCAATGGTCTGACTTTGATAGGCAACGACGTGCGTTTTGGTGGGGCACTTACTGCTAATACCACTGTGGCGCAAACTGCCGCCTTGGCTCTTACTTTTACCAATAATGCCACGGCTGCAACAACCATCAACCTTCAAAACTCAGGCGACTTCCTCGTGCAAGACAATGGCATCAATGCACTGACCGTGCAGGACAACGGAACCGTGACATTTGGTAGCACAGGACAAATGCAAATAGACAACTCAGGCAACTTCGTGCGGATAAACGACCTGCCAACGAATTTCCCTACGGTGCAAGGCAACCCTGGTACCTTTTTGAGAAACGATGGCAGCGGCAACCTGGCATGGACGCCGCCTGCCTTTGGGGGTTGGTTCACGACAGGCAACACTGGCACCGTCGCTGGGACGCATTTCATCGGCAATATCAATGACGAAGCTTTGGAATTCAGGGTCAACAACCAACGTGCGGGTTATGTCGGGAACAGTGGAAATTACAACACCTTTTGGGGACATCAGGCCGGTATAGCTAATTCCACCGGTGATGGCAACACCGCCGTAGGCAAATCGGCCTTGTTGGGGACGACAACAGGTGGCGGTAATACTGCCATGGGACAAGGTTCCATGGCAGGCAATGTCGGAGGAACGCACAATTCTGCGTATGGCATCAATTCATTGGTGGATAACAATGGGACTCAAAACGCCGCCTTTGGTGCCACAGCAGGAAATGGTGTGATCTCGGGTGGGTACAACGCATTTTTTGGCGCAGCGGCCACAGGCTCTTCGCCTACACGCACAAATGGCGGAGCATTTGGCATCAATGCTGTCGCAGATTCCGACAACCGTATCCGCTTAGGTAGCGGCTCGCATACCTCCATTGGTGGTTCTGTAGCATATACCAACTTCAGCGACAAGCGCTTCAAATTCAATATTGAAGACGATGTCAAGGGATTGGATTTGATTATGAAACTAAACCCTGTCACTTACCAGTTTGATTACAATGCCCTTCACAAGTTTTACCAAAACAGCAATCCTGCCATCCAGGATGCGCCACAAAGCGCGGGCAACGACATGCGTCAGATCGGCTTCATGGCGCAAGAGATCGACTCACTCTGCCAAGCCATAGGATTTGACTTCGGTGCGGTGGACAGGCCCTCCGATACCAACTCTGGCATCTACGGCATCCGATACACCGCTTTTGTCCCGGTTTTGGTGAAGGCACTGCAGGAGCAACAATTGGAAATTGCCGCTCTTAATGTTCAAAATCAAGTGGCTACGGCGGAAAATGTAGCACTCAGGGCACAATTCTCTGAAGTGGAAATAAAACTTCAGGAACTTGAAACACTCAAAACCGAAATCCTGCAAATCAAGCAGACATTGCCACTCTTTCAAGTCTCCAATCATTGACACATGGCTATGCGAAAGGAATATCTAATTTTTGTATTGGTCGCTGCATTCGTGCATTGTAATGACCTATTGGCTCAAGTCACATGGGGAAGCTATGGTGGGATCAAAACCATTGTTTCCAATGGAGTGCACTTGCATACGGGCCACTTGCGCAACACAGGCGTCGGCACACAAATTTCTAATAACGGTGATATCTACGTCCGCAACGACTTCAATCAGGCAAATTCGGCAACATTCATTGCAGGCGGGATGAGTTGGCTATGGTTTCAAGGTACTGTTCTGCAAACAATATCGGGTGACGCTCCGATCCTCGTCGGCAGAGTGCGCGTGGACAATTCTGCTGGTGCACGGTTGACCCAAAGTTTGATTGTGCCTGCGAACCTTGAGGTATTTAATGGTAATTTGAACTTGAACGATTTTAATATCGACTTGGGTACAACCGGTAGCCTTGTAGAGGATCGCCTGAATAACCACCTGGTTGTGGACAATACACCAGGACTGAGCGAGTCTAATGTTGGGGGTTACGTTCGCGCGACCAATCGCACCACCAACGGACTCCTCAATGAAATAGCAGGGCTGGGAATTTTTTTGACAGATGCAGGCATTGTGAACATTGATCGATACCACTATGATGCGACCATGGGTGGTACGACAATCATGAAGAATTACGAAATCACAGGGACTCCGAGCAACACTACCATGCGGATAGAGTTTGCGGCTGACGAGGCGCTTGGTGTATCAGTAAACAGTACATTAAAACTCCTTCGCTTTAATGGCACAATTTGGGAAGACAAAGGAGGCACATGGGTGGACTTGCCCGTGGACTACGTTCAACAGACTGGAATCCTCAGCTTTTCGCCTTGGTCGGTGGGGAATCCTACCTCGTTGCCTGTAACCCTATTGGAATTCCAAGCTACTCGAATCGATCTGGAGGAAGTTTTGCTCGAATGGGAAACGGCGACAGAAATCAACAATGCTGGTTTTGAAATTGAGAAAAGCTTTGATGGATTGCAATTTGATCAAATTGGTTTTATTGTTGGAGCCGTCAATAGCTATACGCCTCAGGCCTACAAGCATACAACCGCAGAACCAAATGCAGCCTATTATAGGTTGCGCCAAGTGGACCAAAATGGGGGTTTTGATTACTCTGAAATACGGTTTGTCGATGGGGCAAGGCATGATCCCGTTTTGGTTTTGTACCCCAATCCAACACATCGTTACGTAAAAATCGGGTTGCTAAATTCCGACGTTCACCGAATACACCGATTGGAAATCATACAAAGTGACGGTAAACTAGTCGCGCAGTTCGAAGGCAACGTAAACCAATTGCAGGACAATTTGGATCAAGTCATTCTTGACTTTTCCCGCGGGATATATCTCTTAAGGCTGGAGACAGCCGAAAGTATTTTTGTGCAACGATTGGTGTTGAATTAGAATGTCTGGAAGTTAGGGTAAGGTCATCAATTCAATTTTTTGACATATTTTTCGCAAGGTCACCTCAATCGTGGCCTTGCTTTTTGCTCTTTTCCCGATGCTGACCAGTTTACGTTCAAATCCTTTATCCCACAGAGGCATGTAGGGATCATGGATAAATTGTACGCTTGTACGGACCTTTGTCAGTTTCAAGCTGATTGGTGCTTTGGATTTCCCGGAGGGTCTAAGCAACTATAGCCGTGGACGCCGTGTGTCGCAAAGCGTTGAAGTCCACGGTGGATCGGTCCATCACATTCGTTCTGCCTCCATCCCGATGTGGATGTGTGCCGCGCAGCGGTGAAGCGTCGGGTTTGCGGACGCCCCACCCCCCTCTCTATCGCCGCGCCTAGGCGCGGCGATAAAAACAGGAATGCACTTTCCAACTCCAGCGGAGTCAGACATTTCCGTGTTTCCCCACAACGGAATTGTTACAGATAATTTGAAAAACCTGCTCAAGTTTAGCCGGCAAATTTTGCTTACAATAGGTGGCATGGGCTACCATTGTAAAGATCTCCCCTTCGTTGATCGCATTTTCTTATCACTTGCCCCTTACGCACTTGCCGTTTCCAAACGCAGGTTTTCCCTGAATTCAAAATAGGCAAACGCCAAACTCACCAGCATCGAAACCACGAAATAGATGGCAACGCAGATGGTTCCGGTTGGGACAAGGGTATTCAGCGTGAACCAACCTCCATACCAATGGATGATGAGGAATGCAGCTGTCATTCGTAGCAATTCAAAAAGCCAGGAATAACGCGACCGATCCATGAGCGAGGTATAGCTATAGACAGATAGAAAGATGAAGCCGGCATACACGAAGACCGCTGATTTGGGAATAAAGGCCATCTGTGCGACCATCAACAACAACAGCGCAAATGTCGTGAGGAGTTGTATCCATGCCCATACTTTGAGATATATGCTGGAAGGAGGCATGTATTTCTCCCGTTGATGAACATCTGGGGTGTAAACTACGGGGTATTTTACAGCGACGTCAGCGGGACGCCATCCCGTGGGCATAAACCAAATCCGTAACTTGTCAAACACACTGGAGGTACGCCAAGCGTCCTTGACGAGCAAGAAGAGATGCAGGAAATTGATCTTGATCGGATTCCAAGTTTGCACGGGCCGAGTAATGCCAAACACAGGTTGCACATCGGGCAATTCGGGTTGAAATGTCCCAAAGATCCGATCCCAAATGATCAGAATTCCCCCGAAATTTTTGTCGATGTATTCTGGGTTGATGGCATGGTGGATGCGGTGATGGGAGGGCGTTACAATGATGCTTTCCAGAAAACCCAACTTGCCGATGAGTTGGGTATGGTACCAAAATCCGCCAAAAAGCATCACCACGGCCAATACCACAAGCACATCGGAGGGAATCCCGAAGATGGCCGCAGGAAGAAGGAGAAATGTGTACACGTTCACGAAGTCCGAAATCGTTTGCCGTAAGGCGACCGGAAGGTTGTATTCTTCGCTGCTGTGGTGAATAACGTGCCGGTTCCAGAGAAAGTTGATACGGTGCGCCCATCGGTGGGACCAATAAGCGTAAAAATCGATGCTGATGAAGCCAATGATGTACTGCAGGGCCACGGATTGGATCCCAAACATCGCAAAATGCCGAAACAGAAAGTCATAAGTCACGATGTAGATGGTCACTCCCAAAATCTGCTTGAGCATATTAGTGATGCCCGAACTCAAGCTGGAAACCGTGTCCATGCTCTTGATGACCGCCTTGTTGCGCCACTTTGCTACGATCATTTCCGTTGCAATCAGCAGCAGAAACATAGGCAATACAAACTTCAGGGCACCCGCAAACGTTTCCATTTCGATGAATTCTTGGTGGAAGTTAAATATGCCTATCGGTAACTTTACCAGTAGCCATTTTTATAGGGCCCAATGGTAGGTGGCTGCTATTAACAGCCGGTCAAATACGTGAAAGCCAAAGTACCTTCGGTTAAGTTTGAAGCAGAACTCGCTCAGGTAATTTTGAAGGTATTGCTTCGAAATACCATGATAGGTGGCCAAAAAGGCTGCTTTTGAATTGCTGATGGCAGTGTGCACCCATGGGAGTACCTTCGAACCCTCTGCACCTGGTAGCGTGATTGCTTCATGTATTTCCACCAGCTTAGCGAGGCCGTTGTGTGACTTGGAATTGTCCGTGCGAAGTTGGGATTCGGGCATTACACCTCCTTTGGCCTCGTTGTCAATGGTCTCCGACTTGAGATCCGGGATGACAATCATCTTGAAATGACCGCATTTGTACCTTTTTCGGCCCTTTTTCGGGGCGGCGACCAATTCGGACTCAGCCATCACCACAACTTTGGCTTTTCCCTCGGTTCCGGCACCACGCTTTTTCGGCTTCTCAGCATCTATGGGTGAATTTACCTCAAAAAATGCCTCATCAAGCTCAATTTCGCCCTCCAACAGGTACTTCTCATCTCTGTTGGCCATCACTCTGCGAAGCTTGTGCATCAGTGTCCAGATCGGTTCATAGAACTTATGACCTATATGTTTCTGCATTTCAAGAGCCGAAATGTGCCTTTTGGAAGCAGTCATCAGGTGCATAGCCAGAAACCAATACAGGAATGGTAACTTGCTGTTTTCCATTACTGTACCGCTGCGCAATGACATTCTGAACCCACAGTTCTTGCACTCATACAGCGACTTTGATTGCAGCCAGGAGTGCTTTTCTCCGCAGCACTTCTTGCAGATAACACCCTCACGGTCACGCACTTCCTTAAACCGAGCAATGCAAGACGCCTCGGAAGGGAAATTTTTGTTGAATTCGAGCAGTTTCATATCATTTTGAATTTGCTCTAAACTCCCTACAGAACTTGACACCTCGTGTCAAAATCTACTGGTAAAGTTCCTGATAGGCATAAAGTTAAATAAGTTCCGTGGAGCTTGGCACCTATCCAGGAAAATTGTCCTTTTGTTCACCTGGCCAAAGCCGAGCAGACAAAGCAAGCGCTGAAAACGGCGCAACGCAATACGGTCAATCCACCAATAGAAATTATTTTATATGCTTATCGGGACTTTACAGTGAATTTTTCAAGTAAAATCAAGGAGTCACCTATCTAAGCAGTTCGAGGTACCAATCCGCCGCGGCGGATTGATCTGTGGATAGCCTAACCCACTGATTGCAAACTATCCCAAAGTTGAAGCGCAAGATGCCGACCACCATCGGGACAACCTCACCCTGACAACACACCCTTGTCCAACTCCTTTTTATTCACACTCAAACTCACATTGAATGCTTGCCCTTGCCCAGACCAACCCCTAAAGATCATATTCCTTGGCCCCCAGACCCAGGCCGAAACCCAGTCCCCAAAAAACAGTCGGTTTTGTAACTGCGCATTCTACACCCTCCAAGTTGCCATTTTGCAGGCGATAGAATCCGTAATTGGCTCCACGATCAAACATCATGGCCTGCTGTCTCCTGAAAAGCCGCCATTCAAACGGGCCGAGCCGAACCCCGACACCCAATTCATTTCCAAGGGCGGTTGGCCCAAACGCTAGAATATCTGAGATCTTATTTCGCTGCAGCAGATAGGGATCAAAATAGGTCGCAGGCAAGTCGCTGTCGCTTTGCTGTTTCTGGAATTTCAGCAAAGAGCGTCTTGACAAGGGCAAATTCAATCCACCCTCGAGAAAGAAGTACCTACCCAGGTAGGCCCTTACCGTGGCATGAACCTGATGATACCGCTGCAAGAGTGCAATCTCACCACCATGATCAGGGCGTAGGCCATAGTACGTATCGTCCACGCCACCATTGATGTAGCGATGGTCAACATACACGGAGTCCAAATCATCGTTAAGGCCATAGCGCAAAGTCCCGATGGAATAGCCAACCATGAGCAGCGCGTTGAGCCGATGGGTCTTGACACCCAAGACTGCCAGTTGACACCGCACTTCCATCGATCCCCGAACCGTACCCCAACTTGGATTGAGACTGTTACGGGAAACTGGAAAATTGATTTCCGGCCATATCCAAGGCGCACTACTTAGGCTTGGCCCTGTTTCGCGCACGCCATTGGTGGTCCCTTTGTACTTCCACAACGTCGCCACCGTATAAGGCCGCAACACTTTTCCTTTGTCGGACTGCGACAGGCCGCACAACGGCGCAAACAGCACCATTGCCACCAACAAATAGGACAAAATGCAATTGCTGCCGAGAATGGCCAGGTTCCTTACCCTGACGGACAAGTGGCAATACCCAATATCCTGAAAGTTATTCATACCCTTTTAGTTTGTATTGATGGATGAGGTGGGAGCGATCCCCGAGCTGCCCGAGATTTACTTGAAAGGACAGGCTGACGCTGGGCTTCAGCGACAGCTTTCTATTTCCTACAAAATACTGCGAATACCCCGCTCCATCGGCAACAAACAACGGCAGATTTCGATTGGGACTGACAGGGCTTCTCAAATAGGTGCGCATCCCTAGCCTGAAGTAACCCACCCGAAATCCCAATTCCAGGTAATAGTCAAGGTTCTTGAATTGGAGCACTTTGTTGAATACCAATCCACCTACGTTCAGCGTGTCATAGGTCATGACCTCCTTGCCAATCCGCAAATTGGACCGCTGCCAGAACGCAGCCCCTACGCCGGCATCAAAAGAAACTTCATCATCCAACGGAAAATATGCCGACAATCCTGCGCCTGCCTCTTTCGTGATCAGTCCCAGCGGTACCGTCGTGGGGGCGTCATTCAACATAAGACGATGATAGTTGGTGGGGCCTGTTTGGTCTGCCAATGCCGAACCCGAGATGTAGATGGAATCAGAGGCGCTCCCGATCGAATGTACCCGCGAATTGAGATAAGCATGCGCAAAAAGACGGTTCCATTTGAGGAACCTTGGGCCAACCAAATGGACCCTGCCATCGAAATTGTAGGGCAAAAATTCCCAAGGTGCCACATTTCTTTTGGCTCCCGCATAGCGTGGACCAACGCCGCCCAATACCCCTACCTCCAAAAGAACGATACCGCGCATCATCTTGGCAATGTCTCCATGCAACGAATAAACCCGGTAACGGTTCGTCACCCGACCTTCGGCGTTGATGACTTTGCCTTGCAGAATCGACTGTTTGAAGCCCCATCCGATAGTTCTCCAGTTACCTTCAAAAACCGAACCATCGGCCAAATAAGTTTTCCCTTCTCCTCCCTCTGTTCCTCGGAACAGGCTCCCTTCAAATTTGATTTTCCCCTTTTCGTCAAACAGCTGAACCTCCCCATTGGGACGGCCCTCAACAAAATTACTGCTGAGTTTCAGTTGCCCATTCGCATAGTACTCCTTGGCATTCCCGTTCACTCTGCCGTTGAGCCAATTGCCGTCGAATTGAACGTTTCCATTCGGGAAATACGACTTCCCGAGACCGTTTCGCGCGCCAGCTTGAAAAGCCCCTCCGTATTGCAGCTTTCCGCCCGGCCCATATTCCCTTCCTTGGCCGCTGTAAAACCCGTTTTTCCATTCGCCCTCATACAATGGAAGGGAGTCCGAACCATAAAAGCCACCATACCCATCGCGCAAACCAGCCCGAAACTCTCCGAAATAGTACTTGCCCGAAAACCCCAATTCGCTTCGACTTTCCATCACCCCTTGCGTGGTATAAACCGTCCAATCCTTTTTATAGCCAAGTCCAGATTGCAGATTGTTGTAATAGGTGCCCATTTCCAACAGAATTGGTTTGTTGTTCAGAATGACATACATTTCGCCTTTCCCGTTTTTTGCACCTTGTTTGAATTCGCCCTTGTAGAGGTAGGGGATTTTCATATGGTAAAGTGCTTGAATGCTTGGCGAATTCTGACAATCACCCTCGATGCACTTCATCTTGAGGCGATTCGCATCAGCATCTTGCTTGCGTGCGTCCCAAATCGTAAGCAAAGCGGTGCCCGCAGTTTTAATGAATTCAAGCATATCCTCCCCACCTTCCGCCTGCCTTCGCTGAGCCGCCTCTTCCATCACCATTTGGTCCGTAAGCTTTGCACGACGATCTTCCTCAATGCAATCTTCAGGAACTTGTGGGCACTGCCCGAACCCCAGTTGCATGACAGCAAGCATAAAAAACAGAAACAACAACAGTTTGGTTTTCATACACTTTAAACGGGTAGTTGATTTTCGAGAGCAACAAATATCGTATTTATTCTTACAAACGCAAGGATGTAACAGCTTGCTGAGATTCGATGGAGAATAGACAATTTGTTCACATCAACGTGTCTGAGCGGAGATTGATTGTTGGGAAAACGAAATTATACCAGTCCATTACGAGGAAGAAGAACACCATCAAATCCTCAAAACTTCAATCCGAACGTTCGTTGTATCGGTCCATCTAAATGACAACCGGCAAAACAAAAGAAAACTGCCAAAAAAGATTTGCCCAAGTCCAATCACTTGTCTACTGTGCACACCCTTGCCCAATTCCCACGCTGTTTTCCCCCTTGCCCAATCCCCAAACCCTCCTTACCCCGACGCTAGTTTTTCGTAGAGAGCGACACAATGAGGCAACTCGGATCTTCAAAACCCAGCAATCGACATTCTTAACGTCGTCCCAATGGATAAGTCAAGTGGACCATGTATCCTTTAAAAGCAGTCGCTTGGTATTTGGGACTTCTACATGGGACGTTCCCATTCTACTTTGCAGCACAGTTCGCTAAAATGAGGTAGATCGATGCGAAAGGATCGCGGCGCGGATACACGAAAAGCGACAGTTATCATCAGTTAAAATCTTTCAAAAACATCATTATGAAAAAAGTTTTGTGTAGCTTGATTATGTGCCTTACCGGCACGTGGATGTATAGCCAAGTAACGAATGTATTTCCCAACAATGGAAATGTCGGGGTAGGCCTTACAAGCCCAACTCAGAAACTGCATGTGATCGGTAGTATCGGGGTCACAGGTGCGATCAAGGGTCTTGATGCTGGACAGTCCTTGGACTTTTATGCGAGGAGCTGGGTGATGGATGGTAGTTATATTAACCTGTATGCTAATGACCATGCCACTGCCCCGGGTCAGGTATGGATTACCGCAGGCAATACTGCAACTGGGAGTGCAAAGTCCATTGTGTTTGGGACCAATCAGGGAACGATCACAAACAATTTCCTCCGTGCGGACCATATGGTGATCCAAGCCGATGGCAAAGTGAAAATCGGCGCGCATCCCGTTCCAAGCGGCTATAAACTTGCCGTAGAGGATGGAATCATTACGGAAAAGGTAAAGGTTGCAGTTCACCCAACCGACTGGTCCGACTATGTATTCTTGGATGAATATAAGCTCATGAGCCTTGCCGATTTGCGTAAGTACATCAGAAGACAGGGGCACCTTCCTGGGGTTCCATCAACAGAAGAAGTGGTGGAGAGTGGCCTCGATTTGGGAAAAATGGACGCAAAGCTCCTGGAGAAAATAGAGGAATTGACCCTCTACATCCTGCAGCTTGAGACAAGAATGAAGGAACTGGAAGCGCAACAAAACTAAAGCATACAACAATGAAATTTCGAATAAATAAAAGGTATCCCGCACTGATTTGTGTGGCATGTCTCATGTTCCCTAGGTACATATTGGCCCAAAGTTGCCTGCAACCTGTAACCCCATCTTCGGGAACTTTGATCGAATTGGCGCACCCGCAATGTATTACCCTGCCCGGCAATGCCCTTGGGACATATAGTATTCCGGCAAGCACTACATTTGATGCCATCGCGGGGGGAAAGATAGACTTACTACCCGGATTCTTGGCTGATCGCTCCATGCCAGGTAGCAAGCCGGTTACAATCAGAACAGCCTCATGCGCAGGCTATGCCGTATCACATCTCTTGAGTACGACCATCGTTCCTTGGACGGCGCATAAGTTGAAGAAATTTGAACTTGCGGTAGACTTGCCATTGGACATCAGAGAGCAAATCTACTTGTTTTTGGACCAAAACACCACCAGAAGAGCATTTGCGAAACTTAATATCCCACCTACCAATACCACAGAACAGCTCAATCCATTTGACCCCTCCGACATTGAAGTCAAAGCAACCTTTACGCACAGTTCAGGCACCGTCTTGACAAGGTATGCCTTTTTTTGCCCAAAGGTAAAGACCGCACAGTATGATCCCAACTTGACTTCCAGTTATACCTGTAATGGCACTTCACAGGTAAGTATTACTCCAAATACCCTCTATGAAGCACTCATGGTTGATGAATTTAAGCATGACGATGTATTTCTCTACAAAAACCGTGCTGCCTCAAAATGCAGCGAATATATCGCGGGAACAGGAAGCCCGTCGATAAGGAAAGATGTTTGGGACGTCGACGTGGCTACCTCAAGTCTTTTTAAAGTCAGATTTGCTCCAACAATGATTGGAACATGGACTGTAGGAATCCAATTTAAAGTCAAGGGTCAGATTGTATGTATGACGGTTCCGACCTCGTTCTTCGTAGCTGATGCACCGATACCCTCCAAAGGATACTTGAAAAGAAGTACATCGACTGGCAACGGTGATTTGTTTTCATTTTCCGAGACAAACGAATTTTTCTTTCCCCTTGGCTACAATATTTGGTCTGCAAGGCCAGGGTCACTCTACGGTGACTTTTGCCCCGAAATTGGCCGAACTGAATACATGCACAATTTTCTCACTTCCATGAGCAAGTTGAAGTCAAGCAAAGGAAACTTCTTCCGATTAGGATGTGACGCCACGCATTTCAACATTGAATGGGAAGATCTCGGAAACTATTTTACGAGAATGGGGGCTGCCGATGACCTCGATTCCATAGTAGAGAATGCGGAAGCCAATGAACTTTATTTCATTATGACACTCTTTTCCCATCATGACTTTCAAAGGGCATACAATGAATTTGGAGGTGGCTGTCAGCTTACTGGGAAATACGATCATGGAAAGGAATACGGGCGAAATGAGGTCTTGGAAAGAGGGAATAACCGATCCGGAGGATTTGGACCTCAGGCACATTGGTATTCCAACCCGTATTACACCGAAGGTGATAATAGCACGCCCTCCGATGACTATGCTATCACACCATACGACATGTTCGTGCCCGTGGGAGGGACTGGGTACAATGCCAATATTTACAAATACATGCGCAATAAGATTCAATATTATGTTGCAAGATGGGGCTATTCAACGTCCATCGCAGCATGGGAACTCATGGATGAAATACAGCAGACGTTTGCAAATCATACGATTAGTGTTCCCGCCTCCGTTGCGACCCCGATTGGAAGTCAATGGGCCGATTATTTCCTGAGTGGTTCAGGCCAGGTCTCCTACTACGGTGGCAATGAAAGGCCAACGGTACCTGGATACCGCTACAAATTGGGAGCACCAAGCAATGAAATACAGATCAATGCGATGGAAACGCAGTTGAACGTTACCGAATGGCTAAGAGAGATGGCTGACTTCATTCGTGGTCATGCAAATGGGCAGCTTGACGATCCACACTTACTGTCAGCTAGTCAGGCAGGAGACATTAACAAAACGATACGAATCAGCACCGAAACCGCTCATTACCTCTCCAAATTTTCCGAACTTGTCGATGTTGATCAACTGGATATTCTACAAGTACATTCTTATACCTCGCGATTTGACCAGAATATAGAGGTAAGACCAAAACAAGTAAACCAATTCCGCACAAAAACCACCGCGAACCCAAGAATTTTCCTGTTTGGGGAAATGGGGATGCCTGAAGGGATGGAGAAAGTTACACCAATTGATTTTCACAACGCACTTTGGTCCACGACCTTCATGGGGGGAGCAGGGCCAGGATTGTCATGGTATTGGAACTTTATCGATGGCACGTACAATTACCATTCCGTTTCTTTGGAACTTGGTGCCACCTTTCCAAATAATCAAACCAATACACTGCTGAAGCAAAATACAGGACAGACCCCCTATCTTTCTATCAGTCCGCCCTCAGCCTGTAAACCAGGAATCACCAAATTGGGTGAAAACGGTGGCAGTGCCTCGATAGATGCCTTGGCTAGATACATGGAAGGGCGTGACCTGAGACAGTTCGTCAGTTTTGAAGTTAAAACCTACTCGGCGAGCGATCCCGATTTGCAAAATGGTTTTCAAAACAACCAGATATTCGAGAACTACAATATGCGAACTGACTTTAACAGGGACATCCTAGGATGGCTGCACAACCGCACCTTTTGGTCATTGGGGCTGCGCCCCAACGGTGGCGTTACCAAAGACTATTTGGATGATTTCTACGGCACAGATGACCTGAGGGCTAGTTGGGACGGCTCTTGCAATCCAAATTACAGTACATGTACGATTCCAGCTGGCGGGAGTACTACGTATTACCAAACCAAACGCTGCGATAATATCCCAAGTTACCAAACGAGAGGTGCTAGCACAATGGAGTTAAGTGTCCCTAAGGCAGACTACTTTGATACCGGTGATATTTGCGGCTGTGCAAATGGAACAAAATTTCGGGTATATCCTGACGACTTTTTTGATGCGACAGTGATTGAAGCGCCGATTCTCACGGTGGAGGGGCTTAACCCTAGTCATGCCTATGACGTCCACATTTTCCCGACACGTAACGGATTCGATTTTCCATTTGATGCCCAAAACCTGCCGCCCGGGGGATGGCAACTTGGCACAAATCAAAGCCTAGTTTATCCATTTTATCCCGTATCCCAGAATGGAACCCTGAATGTGCCGCTTCCCTTTCCCATAAATTACGACCACCCGGATATCGCCTATCATCTCGTCAACCAAATCCTTACGGGAAATGGAAAATCAGCAGCGGTCCAGCAACAGGAGGATCCTTTAGCCAATATAACCATGGCTATTGTGCCAAATCCGACGCGTGAATCGGTGGTGGTGTCGTTGATTGGCGAGAACTGTACCAATGGAACGATCGAGATCGCAGATCCCATGGGGAAAGTTGTAATGCAAATCCCTATCGAAAAGGATAGTATTCAGCTTGATGTGTCAGCGCTTTCGGCAGGAATCTACTCGGTTACCTTTAAGTCAAATATTTGCCGGATCCATAGAAAGCTTGTAATCCAATAAATTGGTCGATTTCGCACTTTATCCTGCTTGTCGTCATCAAAAATGGCGCCAAGCAGGATACCCATTCAAACCCCGATGTAGCACGTCTTGGTTCCTATAATGCTCCCGATTGACGTTAGCGAGGCCCGACGCCGATTAAACACGACCGCCGCAACTACATAGTCCTCACAGTTTCCCCAGGTTGTATTCCTATTGCAGGTCGGTTCGCACGGTATTGTCCTGAAATAGCTTTACACAATTGAAGTAAAGTCATGCTAGGAAGAAAGCATCAGATGGGGGCTGTGAGCAAGTACAGCCCGTCGTTCCGTCGGCAGGTTGCGATGGACTACGAGAATGGTGACCTGAGCTATGCACAGGTCGCTGAGAAATACGGCCTAAAGGGTCGGGACACGGTAAAGGAATGGGTGAAGGTTTTACGGAAAAATGGCGAAATTGCACCTTCAACTGCAATTTTGACACCGATGACCGAGGAGGAAAAGAGAGAGTCCGACGCGAAGGACCGACGCATCAAGGAACTTGAGAGGCAGCTGGAGGACGAGCGCCTGCGCAGCCTTGCGTTTTCAACGATGATCGACGTTGCCGAGGAGGAGCTGGGGGTGCCGATCAGAAAAAAGTCTGGTTCCAAACAGTCGAGAGGATGATGTCCTTGCCTCAAAAACCCGGAATCGGGCGGCTTTGCGGGCTGTTTGGGATGACACGGCAGGCTTGGTACGAGCACCGCTGGGATGCGGACGACAGGTGCATGCGGGAGGAGGAGATCCTCGAACTGGTGAAAGGGCACCGCAAAGACGGCCGGTTCGGCGCAAGGACGCTGCTGAACAAGATGGGCACGGAGCTGGCGGAGCGAGGGATCCAGATCGGCCGGGACAAGCTGCTGGACCTGCTTCGCGGCCGGGGCCTGCTCGTGCGCCCGCTGCGACGCCATGTCAGCACCACCAACTCCAGCCATCACTACCGGAAGTGGCCGTACCTCTTGGATGGGCTGGAAATTACGCAGGCCGAGCAGGTCTGGGTCTGCGACATCACCTACATCCGGACCAGAAGCCGCTTCCTGTACCTGTTCCTCGTCACCGACGCCTACTCGCACAAGGTCATGGGCTTCCACCTGAGCCACACGATGGAGGCCAGGGGGGCGGTGGCCGCGTTGAAAATGGCTGTCGCCCAGCGCATCTACCCCGAAAGGAAGCTGATCCACCACTCCGACAGGGGCGTGCAATATTGCAGCACCAACTACGTCAAGGTCCTGCAGGACGCAGGGATCGACATCAGCATGACTGAGGGCGCAAGCCCACACCAGAACACGATCGCCGAGCGCATCAACCGCACGTTCAAGGAGCAGCTCTACATGGATCAGGTCTTTGAGGGATATCATCAAGCATTGGCGCGAATGGTCGAGGCCTTGCGGGTGTACAACCACCACAGGCCACACTCCAGTTGCAGCAACATGACCCCGCACGAAGCCCACATGGCCACCGAGCCGCTCAAGCGCATGTGGAAAAGCTACAAACCGCGGCGCAAGTCGGCGGAGGCGCTCGGCGCCCTCCACACCTCCAGCCAGGTTTGATAGTTATGGTTGAAAAATTCAACCCTGTAAAGCCAGGACAGGACGAAGATCCAATCCTGTCAAGCTGCAACAGGACGTTCCTTGGAAGTGTTAACTCTTTTCAGGATCATTGTAGAAA